>NZ_JBSFNS010000009.1:0-164255 GCF_053587275.1 Amycolatopsis sp. NPDC003676 | reverse complement strand
GGACGGTGACGTGCTCACCCTCGGCGACGAGGTGCTGACCTCCGATTCCTCGCGCTTCTGGCCCGCCGACGAATGGGAGCCGGGCCGTGCCCAGCGCTCCTTCGACAAGCAGTTCGTGCGCGACTGGTCGACCTCCACCGGCTGGAACTGATTCCCTCAGGGTGGCCCTCACGGCTTTTGGCCGGGGTTACTCCGCGCCGCTGCCTTCAGCGGCGGGGTCCGGGTGCTCCTTGCGCCACTCCTCGTCGGAGGCCTTCCAGGATTCCTCGGCCTGCATGTGGATGTCGGTGATCGCCTTGTCGAAGTTGACGGCGTCCTTGCCCATCCAGCCTACGAAGTTCTTGCTGCTCTTCGCGTCGGCCAGCCCCTTCATGAAGGGGTATAGGTTCGGGTGCGTCTTGAAGTAGTCGTCCGGAGCCTTGACGATGTCTTTCCAGACGTTCTTGCCCCCGGTGTACTTCTGGACCTCGGGACGGTTGCACAGGTTTTCCAGCCAGCCTTCGTGCTTCTTCATCCAGCTGAAGTCGTGCACCTTGAACGGCGACTGCGGTCCGGAGGGCCGCCCGGTCCCGCCTTGGTTGCCCTGAGTGTTCCCGTGCTCGCCGCCGCCCTGGTTGCCTTCCTGGTGGTTGCCGCCCTGGTTGCCTTCTTGGTGGTTGCCGCCCGCGTTGTTGTCGTGGCCGGTGTTGCCCGCGTTGTCCTCGTGGTTCGTGTTGTTGCCCGGCTGGTCGTCGTGATGGTTGTTGCCGCCAGGCGTGTCTTCGTGCGGGGTGTTGTTGCCGCCGGGGGTGTCCTCGTGGTGGTTGTTGCCACCCGGGGTGTTGTCGTGGCCGGTGTTGCCCGGCGTGTTTTCGTGGTTGCCACTCCCGCCGGGGGCGTCCTCGTGGTTGTTCCCGCCGGGAGTGTTGTCGTGGCCGCTGCCGCCCGGCGTGTTCTCATGGTTGCCCCCGCCACCGGGGGTGTCCTCGTGATGATTGTTTCCGCCCGGGGTGTCGTGCGGGCGGTTGGGCGGCGGGTTGAAGTGCTGGTCCGCGGCCAGCCAGGTGTCGAACGGATCGTCCTCGTGCGGCTGGTTGTTCGGCCGCTCCTCGTGCGGGTTGTTGTTCCCGCCCGGCGCATCTTCGTGATGGTTGTTCCCGCCGGGAGTGTCTTCGTGGTGGTTGTTCCCGCCGGGGGTGTCTTCGTGCGGAGTGTTGCTGCCGCCGGGAGTGTCCTCGTGATGATTGTTCCCGCCCGGCGGATCCTCGTGGTGGTTGTTGCCACCCGGGGTGTCCTCGTGCGGGTTGTTGTTGCCTGGCGTGTCGTCATGCGGAGTGTTGTTCCCGCCGGCGTTGTCGTCGTGATGGTTGTTCCCGCCCGGCGCATCTTCGTGATGGTTGTTGCCGCCAGGCGTGTCCTCGTGCGGAGTGTTGTTCCCGCCGTGACCGCCCTGGCCGCCCTGCCCACCGCCGCCCCCGCCGCCGTGGCCTCCGGAACCGCCGGGGTTGAGGTCGGTCATCTCGTGGTTGTTGCCCCCGCCATGCGTACCGCCGCCGCCGCGCGAAGGCTTGACCTTCTCCGCCAGCTGGGCCAGCCTGCTCGCGGTCCGGCCGCCGAGCCCGACCACCCGGGCGATCTTGGACGCCATCGTCAGCGCCAGCGAGATCCCCGACCGGATCACGTTGCCCACCCCGACGACGATCGACGCGCCGAACGTGAACGCCGCCATCGCGAGCGCGATCAGCATCGTCGCGATGACGTCGCCGAGGAACGTCGTGATCAGGTCACGGATCAGCGACCGCACCACGGAGACCAGAGCCATCGTCGTCTTGACCACATAGCCCGCGGCGTCGACCGCCTCTCCGGCGCTGTCGATCTGGCCGCGCCGGTCGGCGATGTTCTTCTTGAACGCCTCGGCTCCGTCGCCCTGCCAGTTGGCGACCGTCTTCTGCAACGTGGCGTCCAGGTCCTTCGCCGCGTTGCGCAGGTTCTCGGCGGTCTTGTGCAGTTCCTCGGCCATCTTGTTGATCGCCGCGGGGTCGCCCGCCAGCTTGTCGAGGCCCTCCTTGAGGAACGAGATGTGCTCGATCAGCCAGCCGAGCCCGGCCGCGATCAGCTTGCCGAACGGGTCGAGGACGAACGCCGCGGTGTCCGCGACCGCGCCGACGATCGAAACGCCGATCTCGACCCCTACCGCGGCCGCGTCGCCGCCGTGCAGGTGCTGGATCTCCTGGATCGACGAGACGACGCTGTGCCAGCTGTCCGCGACACCCGCGCCGGTGGTGCTGTTCGAGTCGGTGATGGGAACGACCGCGCTCATTTCACCTGCTCCGGCTTGAACTTGTCGAACGCCTTCGCGAGGTCCTGGTCGCCCTTGCTGTACTGCTCGCTGGCCTGGCGGGTCTTGTCCGCGCTGTCGGTCACGTCTTTCGCGACGCCGTGCAGATTGTCGGAGACGACCTTCAGCGCGATCCGCGCGGGAATGGCGAGCACCTGTGCCAGCACGACGCCGAACGCGTCGATGTCCCCGCCGTTGGCGTCGTCGACCGCCTTCGCGGAGTCGTTCACCGTCGGCACGGTGGTCTTGTCCAGGTATTCGCTGAATTTGTGCAACTCGTCCGTGTGGACGGTGAAGCCGTTCCCTGCCACCAACACTCCTTCGCCTGCCGCGATCGGGCCGCGCCGAGTAGAGCAGCGGCGGCTGAACCGCAGGCGACGTCCGTGCGGAGGAAGGGTGAACGAGAGGGCTTCCTGCCCGAGCGTCCGGGCCGGATTGCCCCGGCGGGTCAGCCCCGGGCGCTCGGCCGGTTCAGGTAGGCGGAGAAGGAGGACAGCAGCGCCGCGACGCCGACGATCGCGGTGACCCACCACGGGCCGCCGGTCACCAGGTTGAACACGAACGCGGCAGCCATCAGGACGGCGGCGATGATGTTCCTGATCTGCAGCCCGGAGGGTTTCGCCATGCCTCCACCTTCTCATGGCGGCCGCGGCCGGGACTTGTCCGCCGCTGGCTAGATTGCTAGCATCCTAGACATGGCCGGTGAAGAGGTCAAACAATTCAACGTCTACCTGCCGGTCGAGCTGATCAAGCAGGTGAAGTACCGGGCGATCGAGAACGAGCAGTCGCTGTCCGCGCTGGTCACGGCGGCTTTGCGGGCTTACCTCGACACCCCTTCCGACGAGCGAGAGGACGGCTGACATGAGCGACGGCATCACCATGCTTTTCCTGGAGACGCACAACTGGGGCAAGACCGCGAAGTTCCTGCAGCGCGTGGGGTTCAGCCTCGACTTCGAGACCGACCACAACTCGGGCCAGCTGTCGAACGGCGACGGCGTGCCGGTGTTCGTCGCCGAGGTCCCGGAAAGCCAGGAGCCGCGCACGAGCGTGGTCGTGGCGGTGCCGGACGAGTCGGTCGACGCGGGGCTCGACGTCGTCACCCCCTTCGAGGACACCCACTACGGCACGCGCGAGATGACCGTGCGGGACCCGGACGGCCGAGCCTGGATCCTGCGAGCCCCCAAGTGAGCGAGCCGGACCACACCGCGGTGCGCGTCGCGTTGTGGCGCGCGCTGCACGTGCTTGCCGATCCGCCGCCGCACGCGCTCGTCGACGAGATCGGTCTCCGGCTGGCGGACCCCGGCCCGGACTGGCGGTCCCGGCCGGACATGGACCTGGACTTCACCCAGCGGTTCCGCGCGGGGATCGCGCTGCGCAGCCGATTCGTCGAGGATCTGGTGCGCGAACGCGGGGTCTCGCAGTACGTCCTGCTCGGCGCCGGGCTGGACACGTTCGCGCAGCGGGAGCCGGAGCTGGGCGTGCGGGTGTTCGAGATCGACCAGCCGGGCACACAGGAGTGGAAGCGGCAACGGCTGGCCGCGCTGGGCCTGCCCGCGCCGTACCGGTTCGTGCCGGTCGACTTCGAATCCGGCGAGCAATGGCCGGACCGCTTGGCCGCCAACGGTTTCGACCTTGCGAAGCCTGCCGTGGTGGCGTCCACGGGCGTCAGCATGTACCTGAGTCGCGAGGCCAACGCCGCGACGTTGCGCGCGCTCGCCGGGTTCGCGCCGGGCACCGCGGTGGCGATGACGTTCCAGATGCCGGAGGAGTACCTGGACGGGCCCGACCGCGCGGCCCGGGCAGCGGCGATGCAGGGCGCGAAGGCGGCCGGGACGCCCTTCGTGAGCTTCTTCGCGCCGGACGAGATGCTGGATTTCGCGCGGGAATGCGGTTTTCAGGACGTCCAGCACGTCAGTGCGGTTGCGCTGAACAAGCGGTATCTGTCGGGTCGGTCGGACGGGCTGGAGACGGCGGGGGAGGAGTTTCTGGTCGCGACGGTCAGCTGAACTCGGCTTCGCTGTATTCGACCGGAAACCCTTCGGCGGTAAGGAAAGCGTGCATCTGGGCGGCCAGGTCGTCCTTCTCCGCGCCAGCCTCCATCGAAGTCGTGACAGTGGCTTGCCACTGGCCGTAGACGGAGTGCCGCCAGGGCCGGATCGTCCACGCAAGTTCGACGCGGCCACCGGAGTGGTAGGTCGCGGAGACGAGCAGGTCCCGGTCGGCGTTGACCCAGCGTCGCTCGCCGTCCCAGCCGCGGAAGTCGAGACCGTCGAGGAAGCGGGCGAGGCCGCGGCCCGTCACGAAGTTGGTGACGCCCTCCAGTCGGGCGTCGAGCCCAGGCGCCTGGACGCGCACGCTGAAGAACAGCCGCCGGTCGAGATGGTGGGTCGCCGCATGCCGTTCGCCGAAGCGCACCGAGACCGACTCACCGGCGAATACGACCTCGAGGTCGTCCAGACGGGTCATCTCGACCTCGGGGCGGTTCACGTTCACTCGCCAACCGTACCCAGGTCAGCACCCGGTTTACGGTGCCGTTTGCCGCCGGGAACTGATCACCCCGGTGTTGAACCCAGCCAGATGCAACCCGCCGGCGAACCGCGCGTGCTCGATCTTCACGCAACGGTTCATCACCACGTCCAGCCCAGCCTCGCGCGCCCGATCCGCAGCTGGTTCGTGCCACAACCCGAGCTGAAGCCACAACGTCCGCGCTCCGGCGTCGATGACCTCCTCGGCCACCCCGGGGAGGTCATCGTGCTTGCGGAACACGCTCACCAGATCCAGCTCGCCCGGCACGTCCGCCAGCGACGGATACACCGGCCGCCCCAGCAACGTGTCGAGCCGCGGGTTCACGAAGTTGACCTCGTACCGCGTCGAAGACAGCAGATACGTCGCCACGAAGTAGCTCGGCCGCGCGGGATTCGCCGACGCGCCCACGACCGTCACCGATTTCGTGCGCCCGAGAAGCCGCCGCCGTTCGACCGCTCCGACGTCGTAGCTCATGCGGTCACCGCCTTGTCGAGGGCCTGGTCGAGGTCCCACAGCAGATCCTCGACGTCCTCCAGCCCGACCGACAGCCGGATCAAGTCCGCGCCGACGCCAGCCGCGGCGAGCTGGTCCTCGGACAGTTGCGCGTGCGTCGTCGAGGCGGGATGGATCACCAACGTCCGCGCGTCGCCGACGTTCGCCAGATGCGACAACAGTTCCACCGACTCCACGAACTTCTCGCCCGCCGCGCGTCCGCCCTTCACGCCGAACGAAAACACCGCCCCCGGCCCGGCAGGCAAGTACCGCGCGGCCCGCTCGTGATCCGGATGATCCGGCAATCCCGCGTAGGACACCCACGCGACTCGCGGGTCCGCGTTCAGGTACTCGGCGATCGCCCGCGCGTTGACGACGTGCGCGTCCATCCGCTGCGGCAACGTTTCCACGCCCTGCAGCAGCAAAAACGCCGAATGCGGCGACAACACCGCGCCGATGTCGCGCAACTGCTCCGCGCGCAGCCGCGTGCAAAACGCGTACTCGCCGAAGTTCTCCCAGTACTTGAGCCCGCCGTAACTGTCGACGGTCTCGGTCATCCGGGGGAAGTTTCCGTTGCCCCAGTTGAAAGTCCCGGCCTCGACGACGACTCCGCCGAGCGTCGTGCCGTGCCCGCCGAGGAACTTCGTGGCCGAGTGCAGGACGATGTCCGCGCCGTGCTCGATCGGGCGGCAGAGGTACGGCGTGGCGAGCGTCGCGTCGACCACGAGCGGGATGTCGTGCGCATGCGCGAGATCGGCCAGCCCGGCGAGGTCCGCGATCGCGCCGCTCGGATTGCCGATCACCTCGGTGTAGATCAGTTTCGTGCGGTCGGTGACCGCTTTGGCGTACTCCTCGGTGTCGCCGTGCACGAACGTCGTCTCGACGCCGAACCGCGCGAGCGTCCCGGTGAGCTGCGTGACCGTCCCGCCGTACAGCCCGGCGGCCGACACGATGTGGTCACCGGACTCCGCGAGCGCCGAGAAGGTGAGGAACTCCGCCGCCTGCCCGCTGGCCGTCGCGACCCCGCCGATGGCCCCTTCGAGACTCGCGATGCGCTCCTCGAACGCCGCGACGGTCGGGTTGCCGATCCGGCTGTAGACGTTCCCGTACTTCTGCAGCGCGAACAGATTGGCGGCGTCGGCCGCGTCCTCGAACACGAAGCTGGTCGTCTGGTAGATCGGCACCGCGCGGGCCCCGGTGGTGGGGTCGGGAGTGCCGCCGGCGTGCAGGGCGCGGGTGCGGAAGCCCCAGGTACGTTCGCTCATCGACCGCCACGCTACCCAGCACCTCCGCCGCTGACCAAGCCTCCCGAGGAGTGGTCCGGCCCTTCGGCACGCCGCCACACGCTTACCGAGACTGCCAGCGTCACGTCTCGCCCTGACGCAGCGTCGAGCCGCTCGCGCCGCCCGTCCCGGTCCAGATGGAACCCCGCGGGCCCCATCGCCACGACATCCCGCACCTGCTCCGCGCTGAACGGCTGAGTCCGCACCACCTCGACCCCGGACTCCCGCACGAACAACCCGCCCAGCGCCGCTTCGAGCCGTTCTTCCTTCCGGGCGTCCACCGCGAGCACCAGATCGCCCAGCTCCGCGAGATGTCCCGGCAACGGCGACGCCACCACGAGCTTCCCGCCCGGCGCGAGCACCCGGTGGAACTCGGCGGCATTCCGCGGCGAGAACACGTCCAGCACCACCGACGCCACCCCGTCGCCCACCGGCCACGGCTCCCACAGATTCCACACCGCCGCGCCGAGCCGCGCATGCGCCCGCGCGGCCCGCCGCAACGCGATCGCCGACACGTCCAGCGCGAGCCCGACCGCGTCCGGCGCGGCGTCCAGCACTCGCGAGAGGTAATAGCCGGGCCCGGCTCCGGCGTCGATGATCAATCCAGGAGCAGCACCAGCGGCAGCGACCGCGTCGGCCAGCGATGCGTAAGCCCCGGAAGACAAGAACGCCGCCCGCGCGTCCACCATCGGCGCGGTGTCGGCTGTCCCCGCCGGGATGCGCGCGTGCAGGAGGTTGACGTACCCCTGCCGGGCCAAATCGAACGAATGCCGCCGCTCGCAGCGCAGCGTCCGGCCGGTCAGCGAGACCGGCTCCGCGCACACCGAACAGCGCAGCGCTTCGATCACCCGGTTAGGTAATGACATAGCGTAATTCGACCATGACGTTGCCTAACCGGACACTTCGCCCCCGCTCCCCGGAAACGTCCCCGTAACAACCACCACGCCGGAGTTCACGAGGGGGAAACGTGAATCGAAGGCCGGCGAAACACCCGGGGCCAACACTTCCTCTGCAGTTGCCCACGGCACGGGAGGACGATTGTGCTGAACGCCGGAGACACCGCCTGGGTGCTGATCAGCGCCGCGCTGGTCATGCTCATGACCCCGGGCCTCGCGTTCTTTTACGGCGGCATGGTCCGCGCGAAGAGCGTTTTGAACATGTTGATGATGAACTTCATCGCACTCGCGATAGTCGGAGTCCTGTGGGTGCTCTTCGGGTTCTCGCTGTCCTTCGGCAACGACGCTTTCGGCGGCCTGGTCGGGAACTTCGACTACGCCGGCCTGTCGGACGCGTTCGGCAAGCTCGTCGGCCTGGCAAGCGTTGGCCCGCCCGCGGTTCCGTGGCCGGGTCCCGACGCATTGCCCTTGCTCGCGTTCTGCATGTTCCAATTGATGTTCGCGATCATCACCCCGGCACTGATTTCCGGTGCCATCGCTGATCGCGCGAAGTTCTGGGGCTGGACGCTTTTCGTGACAATCTGGGTGATTGTCGTGTATTTCCCGGTCGCGCACTGGGTGTTCTCGTTCGACGGTTTCACCGGCAAGGACGCGGTGGGCGGCTGGATCGCCAACCAGCTCAAGGCGCTCGACTTCGCGGGCGGCACGGCGGTGCACATCAACGCGGGCGCCGCGGGTCTCGCCCTCGCGCTGGTGCTCGGCAAGCGCAAGGGCTGGCCGAAGGACACCGGCCGTCCGCACAACGTCCCGTTCGTCCTGCTCGGCGCGTCGCTGCTGTGGTTCGGCTGGTACGGCTTCAACGCCGGTTCGGCCCTCGGCGCGAACGACCTCGCGGGCGTCGCGTTCACCAACACCACCGTCGCGACCGCGGCCGCCGTGCTCGGCTGGCTGGTCGTGGAACAGCTGAAGTTCGGCAAGCCGACCACGCTCGGCGCGGCTTCCGGCGCGGTCGCGGGTCTGGTCGCCATCACCCCCGCCTGCGGTTTCGTGAGCCCGCTCGGCTCGATCGCGATCGGCCTGATCGCCGGGGTGCTGTGCGCGCTGGCCATCTCGCTGAAGTTCCGCTTCGGCTTCGACGACTCCCTCGACGTCGTCGGCGTGCACCTCGTCGGCGGTCTCGTCGGCACCATCCTGATCGGGTTCTTCGCCACCAAGAGCGTGAACTCGGCCGGCGCGGACGGCCTGTTCTACGGCGGCGGCTTCAAGCAGCTGGGCATCCAGGTGGTCGCCGCGCTTGCGGTATTGGGCTACTCGTTCATCATGACCTTGATCATCGGCTTCGCGATCAAGAAGGCGGGCGGGTTCCGCGTCAGCACCGAGCACGAGGTCAGCGGCATCGACGAGGGCCAGCACGCGGAGAGCGCCTACGACTTCACCGGCATGGGCGGCCTCGGCCACTCGGCGACGTTCCCGGTCAAGCCCGTCACGAAACTCGAGGAGACCAAGGCATGAAGCTCATCACCGCGATCGTCAAGCCGTTCACGCTCGACGACGTCCGCTCCTCGCTGGAGCAGCTGGGCGTGCTCGGGATGACGGTGAGCGAGGTCCAGGGCTACGGCAGGCAGAAGGGCCACACGGAGGTCTACCGGGGGGCCGAGTACTCGGTGGATTTCGTGGCCAAGCTGAAGATCGAGGTCGTGGTGGACGACGTCGTCGTCGAGAAGGTCCTCGACGCGGTCACCACCGCCGCGCACACCGGCAAAATCGGCGACGGGAAGGTCTGGGTGACGCCGGTGGAGACGGTGATCCGCGTCCGCACCGGTGAACGCGGCACGGACGCGCTGTAGCCGATGACCGACGGGGGAGAACTCGCCCGAGCCACTGCGCTGCTGCTCGAAGGACGGCACGGAGCACCCGCACTGCGGGCGTCACTGGTCGATCTCTACGAGTTCTGGCTCGGGAAAGGAGCGACGGCGGCCGGCGTCGACACCGCGGACCCAGGTGTCGCGCTGGTCGCCGTAGGGGGTTTGGGACGGCGCGAACTGGTGCCGTACTCCGATCTCGATCTACTGTTGCTGCACAACGGAAACGCTGAGATCGGAAAGATCGCCGACGCCTTGTGGTACCCGCTGTGGGACGCACGGGTCGGCCTCGACCACTCCGTCCGAACCCCAGGCGAGGCCCTCAAAGTCGCCGCCGAAGACCTGCGCACCGCGCTAGGCCTCCTCGATGCCCGGCACCTGGCAGGCGACCCGGGTCTCACCGAACGCCTGGCTTCCGCCGCCCGCGACCAGTGGCGGCGCACCGCCCGCAAACGCTTGCCCGACCTCGCCGAATCCGTCCACACCCGGTGGCGGCGCAGCGGCGAGATCGCCCAATCCGCCGAGCCAGACCTGAAACACGGCCGCGGCGGACTGCGCGACTTCGGCGTCCTGGAAGCCCTCGCCGCCGGACAGCTCACCGCCCGCCCCGGAGAGGAACTGTTGGCAGCCAAGCAACTTCTGCTGGACGTCCGCACCGAACTCCGCCGCGAGTCACGTCGCGAACGAGACATCCTCGGTGCCGCCGATGCCGACGTCGTCGCACACGAACTGGAACTCGGCGACCGATTCACCCTGGCCCGCAAGCTTTCCGGCGCGGGACGGACCATCGCCTACGCCGTCGACGTCGCCCTACGGTCCACTGTGGAACAACCACGCCCACGTTTCGGCCGACGCCCAGTCCGCCGCCCGCTGGCCGAGGGCGTCGTGCTGCACGGCGACGAGGTCGCACTGGCCCGAGACGCGCTCCCGGCCCGAGACCCAGCCCTCCTGCTTCGCGCCGCGGCCGCCTCTGCCCGCACCCGAAAACCCATCTCGCCAGGCACTTTGCGCACCCTCGCCGAATCGGCACCCGAACTGCGCGAACCCTGGCCAGACGACGCCCGCAACGCGCTCGTCGAGTTGCTGGGTGCGGGGGAGGGCCTGGTCGACGCGGTCGAAGCCCTAGACCGCACCGGCTTATGGTCCCGGCTGTTCCCCGAATGGGGTGCCGTACGCGACCTGCCGCCGCGCTCGCCGGTACACCAGTGGACAGTCGACCGGCACCTAGTCCAAGCGTGCGTCGAAGCAGCGAAACTGACCACCACCGTGTCGCGACCAGACCTGCTCCTGATCGGCGCGCTGCTCCACGACATCGGCAAGGGCCGCGACGCCGACCACTCGGAACTGGGCGCGAAAATCTCCGCCTCAGTAGCGCAACGACTGGGCCTGCCGCCCGCAGACGTCGCGACGGTCTCTGCCATGGTCCGCCACCACCTGCTGCTCCCGCACACCGCGACGAGACGCGACATCGGCGACCCCGCGACCATCTCGCGCGTGGTGAAAACCCTGGACCGCGACGTCGTCCTGCTGGAACTCCTGCACGCCCTGACCCGCGCCGACTCGCTCGCCACCGGCCCCGGCGTCTGGACCGACTGGAAGGACCGCCTGCTGGCCGAACTGGTCAGCGGCTGCGAGGAAGCCGTGCACGGCAAGGGTTTCACGCCGCCCGAGCCGTTGGACGACGACCAACGCGAACTAGTCGCCGAGGCCGCTCGCACGGGTGTCGGCCAAATCCGGATCTCCGCACACGGCAAGGTCGTCACCGTGCTACTGGCTGTGCCCGCGGACCGCGAACTGCTGGCCCCCGCAGCCGGAGTCCTGGCCCTGAACTCGTTGGAGGTCCACTCCGCCGTCCTGCGCGAACATTCCGGCCGCGGCCGAGCAGGCGTCTTCACCGCGTCACCGAAGTTCGGCTCCCTGCCAGATCCCGCACTGCTGCGGGAACAGTTCGCTCGCGCAGTCGCCGGAACGATGCCTTTGACCCAACGCTTGGCCGCGAAGGAACGCGACTACGCCACCTCGTCCCCCGTCGTGGTCAAGCCAGTAGTCAGATGGTTCGACGACGAAACAAGCGGCCCCGACGCGGTCGTACTGGAACTACGCGCCGCCGACCGCATCGGCCTGCTGTTCCGCGTAGCCAGTGCTCTGCGCCGTGCCGAAGCCGACGTCCACTGGGCAAAAGCCGCCACCCTAGGCGGCGCAGTAGTGGACTCTTTCGCCCTCTCGCCCCGTTCCGGTCACGTCACTCCACAGTGGCGAACCACCATCACCGACGCCGTCCTCGCCGCCGTCTCCTGAACGTACGTGAGGGGAACCCTGAGGGAATCAGATTCCCTCAGGGTTCCCCTCACGTACAACTGGCCAGGGCAAGCAGACCCGGCCGGATTGCGCCATCCGGGCTCACCCATCCGGGGTGTCGGAAGCGACAAAGCCGATTCCGGTGGCAGGATGGCAGGTCCGACCGAGGGGGCGAGGTGAGCGCGGTGCGAGGTCACGAGAACCTGCCCGAGCTTTCGCTGCCCCCGACAGTCGTGGCCGGACACCTCCGCACCTGCGCCGAAGAACTCTCCGCCCTCCTCCGCGGCGACGGATCCGCAGCCACCCTCGGCGAACTCTCCGAAGTGGTCACCCAGCTGGTCGCAGGCCAGCACGCCCTCTCCCACGCCCTGGCCGGTCTCGCCGGACGCATGGACGTCCGCAACCCCGCGCTAGCGACCGTCTCGCCGTCCGAAGTAGAGGTCCTCACCGAGGTCCTCCAAGCCGCCGCCTGCGCGGTCAGCTGCTCCGCCGAGGAACTCGCCGACGCCGAACCGCTTTTCGAGTTCACGAGCGACTCCGCGGGACCCGACACCCGCGTTTGAGTAGGACTACTCAGCCCGGATTGAGGGACTTCACGCTGCCGCGCGCCCGCCCCCGGACGGCAGACTTCTCCTCAACGCCGGGTGGTCGAGGGGGAACCGCTCCGCGTGCCTGCGGCGGAAGGCCTCCTGGGGAGGTGAGCTCTTCCGCCACAGTTCCGGGGACGGCCGTGGGGAGCGGCCGCCCCGGAACTCCCAGGCCTCAGGAATCCGCGATCCGCGCCAGCAGCCCGGCCGCGAGCCGGAGCAGCTCCTGTTCGGTGGGGCTCAGCGTCCGTTCGAGGGCCGCGGCCAGCCACGTCTCGCGCGCGATCGAGTAGTCGCGCAGCTCCCGCAGCCCGGCCGGGGTGAGGTCGATCAGCGACCGCCGCCCGTCCGCCGGATCCGGGGTGCGCGTGATCAGCTCGCGTTCGGCCAGCGAGGCCAGGATCCGCGTCAGCGACTGCGGATGGATCCGCTCGGCCTCGGCCAGCTCGCCCGGCGTGTGCGTGCCGCCCCGGTACAGCCGCGAAAGCACCGCCAGCACGGCCGGTCCCGGAGCGGGCGAACCCGCCTCGGAGCGCATCCGCCAGTTCAGCCGCCCGACGCCCTCGCGCACCGACCGGGCCAGCGTCGCCAGCTCGTCGGCTCGGTGCGTGTCGGGTTCGGTCTCCATAGGCCCAGATTAGGCGGTTTCCCCGCGCACCAACGCGGCATACCTCCCGTCCGCGGCCAGCAACTCCGCGTGCGTCCCCCGCTCGACGATCCGCCCCGCGTCCAGCACCGCGATCTGATCCGCATGCTCCACAGTGGACAGCCGATGCGCGATCGCGATCGTCGTGCGCCCGGCGGCGAGCCGGTCCAGCTCCGCCTGCACCGCCCGCTCCGTGCGGTTGTCCAGCGAACTCGTCGCCTCGTCCAGGATCAGCACGGGCGGATTGCGCAACAGGATCCGCGCGATCGCCATCCGCTGCTTCTCCCCGCCGGAAAACCGGTACCCGCGTTCCCCGACCACGGTGTCGTACCCCTCCGGCAGCGCGGCCAGCGTGTCGTGAATGTGCGCGGCCTTCGCGGCGTTCTCCAGCTCCTCGTCGGTAGCGTCCGGCTTCGCGAACCGCAGGTTCTCCCGCACCGACGCGTGGAACAGATACGTCTCCTGCGACACCAGCCCGACCCCGGCGGCCAGCGACGCGAGCGTCACGTCCCGGACATCTGTCCCGTCCACGCACACCTTCCCCTCGGTCACCTCATACAACCGAGCGACCAGATAGGCGAGCGTGGTCTTCCCCGAACCCGTCGACCCGACCAACGCCGTCGTGGTCCCGGCAGGCACGTCGAGATCGATGTCGCGCAACGTCCACGGACCCTCGTCGTCGTAGCGGAACGAGACCCCGCGCATCGAAACCGCTCCGCCGCTCAGGGCCAGCTCACGCGCGCCCGGCCGGTCGCCGATCTCCACCGGCAGGTCGAGCACCTCGAAGATCCGCCCGAACAACGCCTTCGCTGACGCGACGTTCTGGCCCACGGTCTGCATCGCCGTCGCAGGCGCGAGCAGCCGGTTCAACATGCTGGTGAACGCGACGACCGTGCCCAGCGAGATCGGCGCCGCCCCGCCCGCGAGTTCGAGCCCGGCCGCCCAGTAGACCAGCGCCGGGACGATCGTCAGGCTCATCGACCGCGCCGCCCGCTGCCACCGTCCGGCCAGCGCGGCACTGCGCTCCAGCGCCGCGACCTCGCGCGATTCCTCGGCGAACCGGTCGCGCATGAGCTTCGCGTTGCCCATCGTCTTGGCCAGCAGCACGCCGGTGACCGACAGCGATTCCTCGACGATCGTGGTCAGCCGAGCCATCCGCCGGGTCCGGCCGCGGGCGAGCTTCCGCTGCTTGCCGCCGAGCCGCAGGGTGAACAGCAGGAACAACGGCACGACGACCAGTGACAGCAGCGCCAGCTGCCAGTCCATGATCAGAATCGCCACCGCGATCGCCAGCGCGGTGGTGCCGTTCTGCACGATCGACGCGGCGGTCCCGGTCACGACGTTGTCCACGCCGCCGATGTCGTTGAAGACCCGCGACAGCACCTCGCCGGTCTTGGTCCGGGTGTAGAAGCCCAGCGACATCCGCTGCAGATGGCTGTACACGGACACCCGCAGCTCGTTCATCACCCGCTGGCCGATGGTGTTGGACAGCCCGGTGGTCCGCACGCTCAGCGCCCCGGACCCGAGCGCGGCGGCGATCATCCCCATCGCCAGCAGGCTCACCAGCAGGGCGTCGCGGTGCGGCAGCGCGGTGTCCAGCATCTCCCGCAGCAGGAACGGCGAGGCGACGCCCAGCCCGGCCTGCACGACCAGCAGCACGCACAGCCCGGCCAGCGCCCGCCAGTGCGGCCGGAACAGGCCCGCGATGCGGCGGAACGGCACCTGTTCTTCCTCGTCCCCTGCCGGTTCGGCGAGCGTCGGACGCCGGGCAGTAGCTGATGTCATACGCCTATGTTTACTTAATTCCCGAGCCAGAGCGAGCGATTTTCGCGTGGTTGAGCTGTTGTCACCCGGCCAGTTAATACGCAAGTGCGTAGTACCCTTCCCGTACCCGTGAAGGCTGGGCGGCCGGGGCGGCTACCCTCGGAAGATGCCGGGGGTGCCGAGCACGCCCGGCACGCGAACTTTCGACCCAGCTGGAGCGTGCACCCCCGTGTTCGACACCCTCTCCGATCGGCTCACCTCGGCCCTGCAGTCGCTCTCGCGCAAGGGCCGGCTGTCCGACGCCGACATCGACGCCACCGCGCGCGAGATCCGCATCGCGCTGCTGGAAGCGGACGTCGCGCTCCCGGTGGTCAAGGCGTTCATCGCGAAGATCAAGGACCGCGCGAAGGGCGCCGAGGTCTCCCAGGCGCTGAACCCGGCGCAGCAGGTCGTCAAGATCGTCAACGAGGAGCTCGTCGGCATCCTCGGCGGCGAGACGCGGCGGCTGAACCTGGCCAAGAACCCGCCGTCGGTGATCATGCTCGCCGGTCTCCAGGGTGCTGGCAAGACGACGCTGGCGGGCAAGCTGGCGATGTGGCTGAAGAAGCAGGGCCACGCGCCGATGCTGGTCGCCTGCGACCTCCAGCGGCCGAACGCGGTCAACCAGCTGCAGATCGTCGGCGAGCGCGCGGGCGTCACCACGTTCGCGCCGGAGCCGGGCAACGGCGTCGGCGACCCGGTCGACGTCGCCCGCCGCGCGATCGAAGAGGCCAAGCACGCGCAGTACGACATCGTCGTGGTCGACACCGCGGGCCGCCTGGGTGTCGACGAAGAGCTGATGAAGCAGGCCGCGGACATCCGTGAAGCCGTGCAGCCGGACGAAGTCCTGTTCGTGGTCGACGCCATGATCGGTCAGGACGCGGTCACCACGGCCGAGGCGTTCCGCGACGGCGTCGGCTTCACCGGCGTGGTGCTCACGAAGCTCGACGGCGACGCCCGCGGTGGTGCCGCGCTGTCCGTCCGCGAGGTCACCGGCCAGCCGATCCTCTTCGCGTCCAACGGCGAAAAGCTCGAGGACTTCGACACGTTCCACCCGGACCGGATGGCCTCGCGCATCCTGGGCATGGGCGACGTGCTGACCCTGATCGAGCAGGCCGAACAGCACTTCGACCAGGAGCAGGCCGAACAGGCCGCGCAGAAGCTCACCAGCGGGCAGCTCACGCTGGAGGACTTCCTCGAGCAGATGCTCGCCGTGCGCAAGATGGGCCCGATCGGCAACCTGCTCGGCATGCTGCCCGGCGCGGGCCAGATGAAAGACCAGCTCGCCTCGGTCGACGACAAGCAGCTCGACCGGCTGCAGGCGATCATCCGCGGCATGACGCCCGCCGAGCGCGCCGACCCGAAGATCATCAACGGCTCGCGCAGGCTGCGCATCGCGAACGGCTCCGGCGTGACCGTCCGCGAGGTCAACGACCTGGTCAACCGCTTCTTCGAGGCGCGCAAAATGATGGCGCAGATGGCGGGCCGGTTCGGCTTCGGCGGCGGAGGCGGCGGAAGCAAGAACCGCAAGGGCAAGAAGGGGAAGAAGGGCAAAAAGGGCCCCACGCAGCCCAGGATGCGCGGCGGGATGCCCGGCGGCATGCCGATGCTTCCGCCCGGCGGCGGCATGCCCGGCGGAATGCCGGACCTGTCCCAGCTCGGCGGCATGAACGACGTGCCCGGCTTCGACCCGTCCAAGTTCAAGCTGCCGAAGGACCCGAAGAACAATTGAGCCCGCTGCACCTTTCCGGCACCGTCCTGCCCGACGGCGAACCGCGTGACCTCTGGATCCAGGACGGAAAGCTGTCGTTCGAGCCGGTTCCCGGCGCGGAAACGCTGTCCGCCGGCGGATTCGTGGTCCCGGGGCTCGTCGACGCGCATTGCCACCCGGGTCTCGGCCCGAGCGGCGGACTGTCGGTGGAGGAGGCGGCGGACCAGGCCGCGACCGACCGCGACGCGGGCACCCTGCTGATCCGCGACTGCGGCCTGCCGCTCGACGTCCGGCCGCTGCAATCGCGCGCGGACCTGCCCACGATCATCCGCTGCGGACGCCACCTGGCGCTGCCCAAGCGGTACATCCCCGGGTTCGCGATCGAGTTGGACGACCCGGCGCTGCTGCCCGAAGCGGTCGCCGAACAGGCCCGAGACGGCGACGGCTGGGTCAAACTCGTCGGCGACTGGATCGACCGCGGCGAAGGCGACCTCGCCCCACTGTGGCCGGACGATGTACTCACTGAAGCCATCCGCGTCGCCCACGACCTCGGCGCGCGCGTCACCGCGCACGTGTTCGGCGAAGCCGCGTTGCCAGGCCTGATCGGCGCGGGCATCGACTGTCTCGAACACGGCACCGCGCTGTCGCCAGACCAGTTAGCCGAACTCGCGCGCCGCGACGTCGCGTTGGTGCCCACGCTCATCAACATCGAGAACTTCCCAGGCATCGCGGACAAGGCAGGCAAGTACCCGACGTACGCGGCCCACATGCGCGCGCTGCACGCCGGCGTCGGCGAGATGGTGTCCTCGGCGGTTGAAGCAGGCGTACGCGTCTTCGCGGGCACGGACGCGGGCGGAATGGTCGCGCACGGCCGTATCGCCGACGAGGTCGAAGCGCTTCACCGCGCTGGGATGTCGCGTACGCAGGCACTCGCGAGCGCGTCCTGGGAAGCGCGCGAATGGCTGGGCCACCCCGGTATCGAGCACGGCGCCCCGGCGGACCTGATCGTTTACGCCGACGACCCGCGCGAGGATCTCGCCGCCCTGCACCACCCGACCCACATCGTCTTGGGCGGCACGGTCTTCCACTGACCGCCCAATGCGGACGCGAGCAGCGAGCAACGGCTACGGGCGAGTGCGACGCGACCCCGCCTCGATGCGCCACAGCACAGGCACATAGCGTGAACCCGTGGCCGAAGACGGTGGGGGAAAGCGAATTCTGGGCGCCCATTGGGCCTTTGCCGCGTTCTTCTTCGGAGTCGCCGGCTACTACCTCGTCACCCTCCTCACAGCGGCCGCGTTCAACCGCCACGTCCGCGACGACGACCCGATCGAGGCGTACGCGGGACCGTTGCTGCTGCTGGCCTTCCTGCCGAACCTGATCCTCGGCCTGGGCCCGGTGATCGCGTCCCTGCGCTACGGCTCCGGACTCGAACGCGACTTCGGACTCCGCACGAGAGGACGCGATCTCCGCATCGGCCTGGCCTGCGGCCTGCTCGCCCTCATCGTCGGCTTCGTGCTGAACGCCGCGGAGATCGCCGTTTTCGGCGGCGACGAGGTGTCCGACAGCCCGCTCACCGACCTGCCCGACGTGTCCGGCGGCAGCCCGGTCTGGCTCGTCGCGACCGCGCTCGTGCTGGTGATCGCCGTCCCGCTCACCGAGGAACTGCTGCTGCGCGGCGCACTCTGGAACGCGCTGGCGCACTACAAGATCCCGCCGTGGGTGGTCCTCGTGCTCACCTCGCTGGTATTCGCCCTGCTGCACGGCGAGACCACGCGCACGATCGCGCTGTTCGGCCAGGGTCTCGTCCTCGGGCTGGCGCGGCATTACTCCGGCCGGACCTCGGCGAGCGTCCTCGCGCACGCGGCCAACAACCTGCCGCCCGCCGTCCTGCTCTTCATCGGGCACTGAGCACGGGCGGAAAATGCGGAAACCGGTGACCGGTCGAGTACTGTGCGAAACCATTTCGGCCGCTAGGCTCGACCGGTGAGCAGAGCGAGCACGGGGAGGCGGGCGTGACCACATCACAGCCCGGTGAACCCCTCTCCAGCGCGCTCTCCCCGGAGGACTTCGTGGCCGAACCGACCGCGTTCCCGCCGCATCGCTGGGGATTCGGGGCTTTCCTGCTGGTCGAGGCCGTTCTGCTGGCGTCGGCCGCGTTCATCGGCGCGCTCGCCGGGTCGACCGCTCCGGGCAGGCCGCTGCCGATCAGCACGGTGCTGCTCGGCACGATGCTGCCCACCATGATCGCCGCGGGCGCCGCGGTGCTGATCACCGTCGTCCGCGGCAACGGCCCGAAGCTCGACTTGCGGCTCGAATGGCGCTGGGCGGACGTCTGGACCGGGCTCAAATTCGGCATGCTCGGCCTCGTGCTCACCTCGCTGAGCGCCTACGTGTGGACCCAGCTGGTCGGCTCGGCGGACGCGACGTCGGCGATCAGCGCGCTGGTCGACGACCGCAAGATGTCCGTGCCCGCCGCCGCGGTGATGTTCGGCTACCTGTGGCTGCTCGGGCCGATCTGCGAGGAGATCATCTACCGCGGCCTGCTCTGGGGCGCGGTGGAACGGCTGCAGTGGCGCAGCGAGCGGTGGGGGCGCTTCGCCGCGTTCCTGCTCTCGACCGCGGTGTTCGCGGCCAGCCACCTGGAACCGCTGCGCACCACCCTGCTGCTGGTGATCTCCATCCCGATCGGGCTCGCCCGGCTGTCCACCGGAAGGCTGGCGGGCAGCATCGTCGCGCACGCGGTCAACAACTTCCTGCCCGCGGTCGCGATCCTGCTCGGAGCGCTCGGGCTCGCGTCGTTCTGACGCTGGTCGCGCACGCGTAACCGGGGCCTTGTGCGGGCTCGGCGCAGGGCGTCTGGCAGAATGTTTGCTTGCCCGCTTCCGCCGGACCCTCTCGCCGTGTGGAAGCTCCTGACCTCCGGGCGCCGCGAGCCTGTCCCCACGGGTTCCGCGCGCGCCCTGCACCACACAGCACTGAGGAGTACCCACACCCGTGGCCGTCAAGATCAAGCTGCAGCGCCTCGGCAAGATCCGTGCGCCGTACTACCGCATCATCATCGCCGACGCGCGCACCCGCCGGGACGGCAAGGCCATCGAGACGATCGGCAAGTACCACCCGAAGGAAGAGCCGAGCTTCATCGAGGTCGACACCGAGCGGGCGCAGTACTGGCTGGGCGTCGGCGCGCAGCCGACCGAGCCGGTCCAGCGCATCCTCGAGATCACCGGCGACTGGCAGAAGTTCAAGGGCCTGCCGGGCGCCGAGGGCACCCTGAAGGTGGCCGAGCCGAAGCCGTCCAAGCAGGACCTGTTCAACGCGGCGCTGGCCGCGGCCGGCGAGGAGCCCTCCACCGAGGCCACCACGCCGAAGAAGAAGTCGGCCCCGAAGAAGGCCGAGGCCGAGAAGGCAGAAGCCGCTGAGGGCGAGAAGTCCGAGTGAGCTTCCTCGCCGACTCCCTCGAGCACCTGGTGCGCGGGATCGTCGACAACCCGGACGAGGTCCGGGTCGAGCTGCTGACCACGCGTCGTGGCCGCACGCTCGAGGTGCACGTCCACCCCGACGATCTCGGCAAGGTGATCGGCCGGGGCGGGCGCACCGCGACCGCTCTGCGCACCGTGATGGGCGGCATCGGCGGCCGCGGCGTCCGCGTGGACGTCGTCGACACCGATCGCTGACCCCGAGATTCTCGGAAACGGTCAGGTATGGACGTCGTAGTCGGCCGCATCGCGAAAGCGCACGGCATCCGCGGCGAACTCGCGGTCGACGTGCGCACCGATTCGCCGCAGCAGCGGTTCGCGATCGGTGCGGTCGTCACGACGAAGCTGCGCGACGGCAGCACGAGAGAACTCACCATCGCAGCCGCCCGCGAACACAGCGGGCGGCTGCTGGTGCGTTTCGAGCAGGTGCTCACCCGCGATGTCGCGGAAACCCTGCGCGGAGCCCTGCTTCTGGCGGACACGGACACGCTGCCGCCCACCGGCGACCCGGACGAGTTCTACGACCACGAGCTGGCCGGCCTGAGCGCTGAGCTGGCCGACGGGACGGTTGTCGGCAAGGTCGTCGAGGTGGTCCATTCGCCGGCCGGCGAACTGCTCGAACTCGATCACGACGGGCGCTCGGTCTTGGTACCTTTCGTCCGCGCCATCGTCCCGGTGGTGGATGTCGCTGGGGGCCGGGTCGTGCTCGATCCGCCCGAAGGCCTCCTCGACGCTGACTGAGGGGGAGTTCGTGAAGTTCTGGACGAAGGCTGTCTTCGCAGCCGTTCTGGCCACCGCTTTCGCCGCGCCGCCCGCGCAGGCCGCTTCGCCGGTGTACGGCGATTTTTCGCTGATGTTCCAGCGCAGCGCCGGCCAGTACGCCCCGCCGGGGGAGAAGGCGTTCCAGTGGGCGTGGTCGCCGCAGTCGGCCACCGAATCGCAGATCACCTGGGGCGACCCGGTCACGTGGCCGCCGGCGACCGCTGAGCACTTCGTCCGCTCGGGCGACTGGGTGCTGCTCGACGGCTGGGACGGCAACGGCACGTACTACACGGAGCGAGTCACCGAAGAGTCCGCGTGCACTGGCTCGACCTGCACGCCGATCCCGTCCGACGGCGGCCGCCAGCACTACGTGCGCTGGACCGTGCCGTCCACGGACTACCGGCTCATCGCACGCGGCACGATCACCGAGAAGAGCTCGGGCAAGGTCGTCCACTTCGAACATCTGCAGACCTGGGGCGCGCCCGCCCCGTGCTCGAACGCCCGCTTCGGCGCGCGGACCTGCGTCACGCAGACCGAGACGTGGTCGGACGACAACGGGCTGCCCGCCGGGTCGCCGATCCGCAAGACCCTGCACCGCAGCATCAAGATCGCGAAGGGACTCGGCATGGCCTTCGCGATCGACCAGGACGTCCCGAGCCCTTGGCACGCCCAGGCCACCGAGTACTGGAACTGGTAACCGCTTGCGCATCGACGTCGTCACCATTTTCCCCGAGTACCTGGATCCGCTGCGCGCCGCGCTGCTGGGCCGGGCGATCGACCGCGGCCTCATCGAGGTCGGCGTGCACGACCTGCGCGACTGGACCCACGACGTCCACCGCGCGGTCGACGACGCGCCGTACGGCGGCGGTCCCGGCATGGTCATGAAGCCGCAGATCTGGGGACCGGCGCTGGACGACGTGTGCGGGGAAGGGACCCGGCTCGTGGTCCCGACCCCGGCGGGCAAGCCGTTCACCCAGGAGCTGGCGCATTCCTACGCCGAGGAAAAGCACCTGGTGTTCGCCTGCGGCCGCTACGAGGGCATCGACCAGCGGGTGGTCGACGACGCGGCCCGCCGGATGCCGGTCGACGAGGTCTCGATCGGCGACTACGTGCTGGTCGGCGGCGAGGCCGCGGTGCTGGTGATCGTCGAGGCCGTGGTCCGGCTGCTGCCGGGCGTGCTCGGCAACGCCCGGTCGGCGGCCGAGGACTCGTTCTCCGACGGCCTGCTCGAAGGCCCCAGCTACACCCGCCCGGAGGTGTGGCGCGACCTGGCGGTGCCGGACGTGCTGCGCTCGGGCAACCACGCGCTCATCGACCGCTGGCGGCGCGACCAGGCGCTCGAACGCACGGCGCTGCGGCGGCCGGATCTGCTCGCCCAGCTGCCCGAGGGGAGCCTGGACAAGCGGGACCGGCAGGTGCTCGACGGGCTGGACGACCAGCCCGGATAGGCCCCGTGCGAGGTCGCCGGGGGCCTCTGCCATAATGGATTAGTTGGCGTGACGCGTAGTGCTTTACATCTGCCTAGGGCAGTTGTAAAGACGCGACGCCAGCCGTGAATGCCATCAGCCCCGGGCTAGTCGCAGTGAACTCCACTGCGCGCTCAAGCTGTACGTAAGCCACACGAATACGAGGACGGACCACCGATGAACACCCTGGACGCGCTGGACGCGCAGTCACTGCGTTCCGACATCCCGGCCTTCCGCCCCGGCGACACGCTCAAGGTGCACGTCCGCGTCATCGAGGGCAACCGCGAGCGCAACCAGGTCTTCCAGGGCGTCGTGATCCGCCGGCACGGCGGCGGCGTCCGGGAGACCTTCACCGTCCGCAAGGTCTCGTTCGGCGTCGGCGTCGAGCGCACCTTCCCGGTGCACTCGCCGAACGTGGCCGAGATCGAGGTCTTCAAGCGCGGCGACGTGCGCCGGGCGAAGCTGTACTACCTGCGCGAGCTGCGCGGCAAGAAGGCCAAGATCAAGGAGCGCCGCGAGAACCGCGAGACCGCTGCTGCCCGCTGAGTGGCGAGTCGGTTACCGGTAGCCTGGCGACGTGGTCGAACCTGTGTCGCGGAACGCCGATGAGGACGGCCCCGAACGCCCGGAGGAGGACCAGGAACGGTCCGGCGGGCGTCGGGGGTCGCACCGGCGAGGCAAGTCCTCGAAAAAGCGGTCGTTCTGGAAGGAACTGCCGATCCTGATCGTGATCGCCCTGGTGCTCACGATCGTGATCCAGGCGTTCCTGGCGAAGGTCTACATGATCCCCTCGGGGTCGATGGAGGCCACGCTGCACGGCTGCCCCGGCTGCACCGGCGACCGGATCCTGGTCGACCGCGTCACCTACGACTTCACCGACCCCTCCCCGGGGGACGTGATCGTGTTCAAGGGCCCGCCCGCGTGGACCGAGAACGAGATCGCGCCGCAGGAGTCGAGCAACATCGTCGTGCGCGCGCTGCGCGGTCTCGGCTCGCTGGTCGGCTTCGCGCCGCCGGACGAGCGGGACTTCGTCAAGCGCGTCATCGCCACCGGCGGCCAGACCGTCCAGTGCTGCGACGACCGCAACCGGGTGATAGTCGACGGCAAGGCCCTCGACGAGCCCTACATCCACTGGGAAGACAAGAACCACCCCGTTCAGGAGTCGTTCGCCCCGGTGAAGGTCCCGCAGGGCGCGCTCTGGGTGATGGGCGACAACCGCAACAACTCCGCCGACTCGCGCTACCAGGGCGGCGGCGGACCCAACGGTGCCGTTCCGGTCGACGACGTCATCGGCAAGGCCCGCGTCATCGTGCTGCCGCCGAGCCGCTGGGGCGGGATCTCGGACCACAATCCGCAGCAGAACGCCCAGCCGGTCGCGCTCGGCGCTCCCGCGTGGCAGCAAGGGCTGCCGCTCGGCATCGGCTTCGCCACCGCGGTGCCGACGCTCTTCGTCGGACGCCGGTTGAAAGCAGGCCTCCGCAAGGCGGCCGGCCGGAGACGGTAAGCGGTGCGCTCCGTCCGCGACTTCCGGGTGGTGCTTCGGTGACTCTCCCTCCTCCCCGCACACCGGCGGAACCGCTGCGTCCGCCGCGCGCTGTGGTGCGCGGCGAGCTGTTCTGGGGCCTGCAAGGCGCTCTCGAACGACGCGGCCTCGGTCCAGTCGCTGGCGTCGATGAAGCTGGTGCCGGAGCCTGTGCGGGCCCGCTCGTGGTGGCTTCTTGCGTGCTCCGTCCAGGCGACGGCGCGCGACTGCCCGAGCTGACCGATTCGAAGATGCTCACCGCGAAGGCCCGGGACCGGGTTTACGACCGGGTCCTGCAGCGCGCGCTCGACTACTCGGTGATCGTCATCCCCTCCGAGCAGGTGGATCTGCTCGGCATCCGGGTGATGAACCTGGAAGGCATGCGCCGCGCCGTCGCCGGCCTGCGTACCCATCCCGGGTACGTCCTCACCGACGGCTTCCCGGTTCCCGGCATCCCCGCGCCGAATGTCGCGGTGATCAAGGGCGACCGCAGCGTCGCGAGCATCGCGGCGGCGTCGGTCCTGGCGAAGGTGACGAGGGACCGGATCATGGCCGGCCTGCACGAAGAGTTGCCGGCGTACGGCTTCGACGTGCACAAGGGCTACAGCACCTCGGACCATCTGGCTGCGCTGAGTGAGCACGGTCCGAGCCCGGCGCACCGCTGGTCTTACACGAATGTCGCCACCGTTGCCCTCGCGCACGGACTCACTGCCCCGCATCCGGTCGTGCTCACCTACGCTGCACTGGAGAATGCCCTGGAAAAAGCGGGCGGGCCGGTCCGTGCCCCGGGCCGCTCGGTGGGTAAGAATGAACGCTCCGCCGCCGGAGCAGGACGAACGCGAGGAGGGGCGCGGATTTCATGAGCGCAGAGGATCTCGAGAAGTACGAGACCGAGATGGAGCTCTCGCTGTACCGCGAGTACCGCGACATAGTGGGCCAGTTCTCGTACGTGGTGGAGACCGAGCGGCGGTTCTACCTGGCCAACGCAGTGGACGTGCAGGTGCGCGACGGCGGCGGCGAGGTGTACTTCGAGGTGCGCATGTCGGACGCCTGGGTGTGGGACATGTACCGCCCCGCCCGGTTCGTGAAGCACGTCCGGGTCATCACCTTCAAGGACGTCAACGTCGAGGAACTCGACAAACCCGACCTGCGGCTCCCCGAGGACGGCCCGTTCTCAGGCTGACCGCGCCGCTTTCGCTACGAGGCCACCCGGCATTTGCCCGGGTGGCCTTCGTCGTCTCTGCCCCCTGCACACCGCCCCGACAATTCCGCCGCGGTTCGCCTCTGTGGACCGGCCTCGATCCACAACCCCCCGGTTATCCACAGCCGACTTGATTCCCCCTGGCGCGGCTTCCGATCACGTTGCGATGGTGAAAGCACACGCACCGTGACCGACGGTGCTCACGCTGTCCGAGGGGGACACCATGAACGACGGCCCGCACCCCGGCGCGGCCTGGCGCCGGACGTTCGGCCGCTGGGGCGAGGACCTCGCGGCTCGGCACCTGCAGGCCGCCGGCATGGTCCTGCTCAGCCGGAATTGGCATTGCCGCGAAGGCGAACTGGACCTCGTCCTGTCCGAAGGCGACCGGGTGATCTTCTGCGAGGTCAAAACCCGCTCCAGCACCGAATACGGCACCCCAGCCGAGTCGGTGACGCCGGAGAAGATCGACCGCGTCCACCGAGCCGCCATGCGCTGGCTCAAGGAACATCGAGTCGGCTGGTGCCGCATCCGCTACGACGTGGTGACCGTCTACGCCCCAGACGGCGAAGAGCCAGTCGTGCGCCACCTGGCGGGAGCTTTCTGATGCCCCACGCCAAAACCTGGTCCGTCGCATTGCTGGGCATCGAAGGCCGAGTAGTAGAAATCGAAGCCGACTTAGGCGGCGGCCTGAGCCGAGTCACCCTGGTAGGCCTGCCCGATGCTGGCCTGCGCGAGGCCAAAGACCGAGTCCGCTCCGCCGTCCGCAACTCCGGCCAATCCTGGCCAGACGGCAAAATCACGCTGGCTCTGTCGCCCGCCAACCTGCCCAAAATGGGCTCGGGTTACGACCTGGGCATCGCCGCCGCAGTGCTGGCCGCCATCGGTGCCGTCCCAGCCCGAAAACTCCTGCACACCATCCTCCTGGGAGAACTGGCCCTAGACGGCCGAATCCGCCCCGTACGCGGCGTCCTCCCCGGCCTGCTAGCCGCCAAAGCCGCAGGCCACGAACGTGCCGTAGTCCCCACCGAGTCTCTGGTCGAAGCCGCCCTAGTAGACGGCCTGGAAGTCTCCGGCGTAACCCGCCTAGCCGAACTGATCGCCTGGCTGAAAGACGAAGCCGACCTAGAACCACCCGCCGCGCGTGTTGCCGCTGCCCCGATGGCAATCCCCGACCTGGCCGACGTAGTAGGCCAACCAGAAGCCCGCTGGGCCCTGGAAGTAGCCGCAGCAGGCGGCCACCACCTCCTGCTCACCGGCCCACCCGGAGTCGGCAAAAGCATGCTGGCCAGACGCCTCCCCGGCCTGCTCCCAGATCTGTCCCCGGCCGAATCCCTGGAAGTAACCGCCATCCACTCGGTAGACGGCTCCCTGTCAAAGTCATCGCCCCTGGTCACCGTCCCGCCGTTCGTCGCCCCACACCACTCGATCAGCCCACCAGCCCTCATCGGCGGCGGCACCGGCCTGGCCGCGCCCGGTGCCATCAGCCGAGCCCACCGAGGCGTGCTTTTCCTGGACGAGGCCTGCGAATTCGGCAACCAGCGCCTCGACTCGCTCCGCACCGTCATGGAAGAAGGCGAAGTCCGCATCGCCCGCGCCAAAGGCGTCGTGCGCTATCCAGCCCAGTTCCAGCTAGTCCTGGCCACGAACCCGTGCCCCTGCGCCCCGCCCCGAGAAACCGACTGCACCTGCTCGGCAACCACCCGCCGCCGCTACCTGTCGCGGTTGTCGGGCCCTCTCCTGGACCGAGTAGACCTCCGAGTCCGCCTACGCCCCCTGACGGCGATCTCCACCCACCAATCGACCACCCCCGAACCGACCTCGGCAGTCCGAGCCCGAGTGCAAGCCGCCCGAGACCGCGCCAAACACCGCTGGCACCAACACGGCTGGCAATCCAACACGGAGGTCCCAGGGCCCGTCCTGCGCCGAGATTTCGCCCTGCCGCCACCGGCAACCACAGTCCTGGACCGAGCCCTCGACCGAGGCCTCCTGACCGCGCGAGGAGCCGACCGATGCCTGCGCATCGCCTGGACCCTGGCCGACCTGGCCGCCCTGCCCCAACCAGACACTGACCACGTCACCGCGGCCCTGGACTTCCGAGAACGCAAAACCGGCTAGCCCCGGTGCCAGCCCGCCGACCCGAACCCGAGGGGATTCCTCACCGCGGCAGTTGCCCGTTCGCCAGAACCGCGGCAAACGGCACCGGCACCGGGCAAATCCCGACCTCGCAAATGGTCAGGTTCCGGACCGCGTGGTCGCCCGTTCGCGAGGGCCGTGGCAAACGGCACTGGCGCCGGGCGAATCCCGACCTCGCGGACGAGCCAGCTCCGGCTGTCGCCCGTTCAGCTGGGCCACGGCCAACGGTCTTTCGCCTGACTGGTGTTCCGTCGCCTGAGCCCAGCGATGAGTTCCCACCCCGGACAGGCAAACCCGCCCGTCCGAACCTTCAACGAAAGGAACCACCCATGTCCAACCGAGCCATCCCGTCGTCCACCCCGCGCACCCGGCACCGCAGGCCGAAGACGCCGCAGCACAAGATCGTCCGGCATCTGCATCCCGTCCGGCGCAGGGAAATCCGCCCCGAACACGATCCCGTCCGGGTTCGCGAACGGTTGGCGCTGCACCGGCATCTCGCCGTCGTCCGGTCCGAGAACCCCGGTGGGCGAAGAGGTGCGGCGTGAGCGTCGCCGTCGAGGATCAGACTGCGGCGACCGACTCCGAGCGGCTCGCTCGCGCGTATCTGCTGGGCGTCGCTGAACCACCGGCACCGCATCTGCTGGAGTTCGTCGGCGAACACGGCCCGATCGTGGCGGCCGAGCGGGTCAAGGCCGGAGACTGTCCCGAGCGGGTTCTCCGCGAAACGGCCGCGCGGAGGGAATCCACGATCGCGGACCAAGATCTCGAGGCAGCCGCCAAAGCCGGTGCCCGCCTGGTGATTCCCGAAGACCACGAATGGCCGGCGTGGCCGTTGCTCTCGCTAGCTGTAGCAACCGGCAACGGCGTGAAGAACGTCGCCGCTCCGCTCGGGTTGTGGGTCCGTGGCAGTGCGAACCTGGCCGAAGCGGCTGACCGTGCGGTGGCGGTCGTCGGCGCTCGGGTGGCCACGGACTACGGCGTGCACAACGCACTTGAGATCGGCCACGCGTTGGCAACTCGACAAGTACCGGTCTTCTCCGGTGCCGCCCTGGGCATCGACGCCGCCGCTCATCGCGGTGCGCTCAGCGGTGGCGGGGTCACGGTCGCGCTGCTCGGATGCGCAGTCGACTATTCCTATCCCGCCGGAAACGTCGACCTGTTGAACCGCATCGCCGACGGCGGCGCGCTTGTCAGCGAGTACGCGCCGAAGACTCCGCCCGCGCGCCATCGATTTCTGGTGCGCAACCGCCTTATCGCGGGTCTCACCGACGGCACAGTCGTTGTGGAAGCCGGAATCCGCAGCGGCGCGCGCAACACCGCCACCATCGCGGGCGCGCTCGGCAAGGTCGTGATGGCGTTGCCGGGATCAGTGCATTCGGGCAGTTCAGCGGGTTGTCATGCGTTGATCCGGGACTGCAAGGCCACGTTGGTCACCTCGGTCGACGAGGTGCTCGAAACCGTGGGGCGATTCGGCACCGCAGCCCCCGCAGCCGAGACAAGCCGACGGCCCACCGACAGTCTCGGTCCGGAGGCGTCGCGGGTTTACGACGCGCTGCTTCCGCGAGCCGGCCGGGCTCCGGAGGAGGTCGCGGAAAGCGCTGGAGTGCCGGTTTCCCGAGTTCGCGCCTTGTTGCCGGCACTGGAAATCGACGGCTTCGCGATGCGCGGCGACACCGGCTGGCGGCAGATCGTCCGAACGGCCAACCAATGATGGGCGTGGCGATGCTTGACCAATGGCGATGGTTCGCGCAGCGTAATCGCCATGCCGTCAGCGAGTGCACGCAAGGACGCGGTCCCGCGTCCCGGTGGACACCGGAAACGCCCGCCACGACCCGATCTTCGTGCTCTTCGATCCGAATTGCCGGAGTCAGCCGAGTCGGTGGTGGCCGGTTACGAACGGCATCTGTCGCTGGAGCGTGGGCTGTCGCCGCACACCGTGCGCGCGTACGTCGGCGACGTCGTTTCGCTGTTGGCGTTCGTGACCGTGGGGGAGGGTGACCGTCCCGCGCGGAGCTTTGAGGACTTGGACGTCACGCAGCTGCGCGCGTGGCTCGCGGGGCAGCGCTCGGACGGCGCCGGGCGGACCACCCTCGCGCGCCGCGCCGCGGCCGCGCGCACGTTCACCGCTTGGGCGCACCGCACCGGTTTGCTGAAGTCGGACCCGGGCGGCCGGCTGGCCGCGCCGCGCGCGCACCGGACCTTGCCCGGCGTGCTCCGCGCCGAACAGGCCGACGCGCTCATGGACGCCTCCGCGAAAGGGGCAGCCGAACGGGATCCGGTCGCTCTGCGTGACCGCGCGTTGGTCGAATTGCTGTACGCAACCGGCATTCGGGTGTCGGAGCTGTGCGGTCTGGACGTCGGCAGCGCGGACTTTTCCCGCCGCGTGGTTTCGGTGGTGGGCAAGGGAGACAAGGAGCGGACAGTTCCGTTCGGCGTCCCGGCGGCGGAGGCGCTGACCGCGTGGCTGGAGGACGGACGGCCTGCGCTGGCTGGGGAAACGCCGGGCCCGGCGCTTTTCCTGGGCGTTCGCGGCAAGCGCCTGGACCCGCGCGCGGCGCGCCGGGTGGTGCACGAGGCGGTGGCCGCGGTGCCGGGCGCAACGGACATGGGGCCGCACGGGCTAAGGCATTCCGCCGCGACGCATCTGCTCGAAGGAGGTGCCGATCTCAGGAGCGTTCAGGAACTGCTTGGTCACGCTACGCTGGCCACGACCCAGCTCTACACTCATGTGACCGTCGATCGGCTGAAGGCGATCCATGACCGAGCACACCCGCGGGCCTGAAGAGGCCGGCGGTGGCTCGGCCGGGGACGGCAGGGCCGAACCGCCGGCGCACGCGCATCCGCACGAGCACGGAGACCACACTGAGCAGCACGCCGAGAACGACCGTGCGATGACTTCCACGTCGCAGGTCACGGAAGCCGGGGCGGAACGCCCCGGGGTGCAGGACGCCGTCACTGGGGACGGTCGTCCTGGTCAGGATGTCGACGCGGGGATTCAGGCGCTGTGGCAGCAGTTCGCCGACAAACCGGACCAGACGTCGCGCGACCGGCTGGTGCTGCACTACGCGCCGCTGGTGAAGTACGTCGCGGGCCGGGTCGGCACCGGCCTGCCGACGCACGTGGATGTCGGCGATCTCGTGCAGTCTGGAATATTCGGATTGGTCGACGCGATCGAGAAGTTCGATCCGGAACGCGGCCTGCGCTTCGAGACGTACGCGATGCAACGCATCCGCGGCGCCATCCTGGACGACCTGCGCTCCCAGGACTGGGTCCCGCGCGCGGTGCGCAGCAAGGCAAAGGAAACGGCCCGCGCCCTGGAACGCCTCGGCGCCCGCCTGCACCGAACCCCGACCGACGCCGAACTCGCCGGCGAAATGGGCATCAGCCTCGACGACCTGCGCGATTTCTACGGCCAGCTCCGCCTGACCAGCGTGGTGGCCCTGGAAGACCTCGTCGCCGCGGGCAAAGACGCCGGCTCGCTGGTCGACACCCTCCCCGACGACGGCGCGGTCGACCCGGTGGCCGTCCTCGTGGACCAGGACAACCGCCGCCAGCTGGCGGAAGCCATCGCGCAGCTCACCGACCGGGACAAGATCGTGGTCAGCCTCTACTACTTCGAAAGCCTGACCCTGGCGGAAATCGGCAAGGTCCTGGGCGTCACGGAGTCCCGCGTGAGCCAGCTCCACACCCGCGCGGTGATGCGGCTGCGCGCCAAGCTGATGGAGCAACCCAGCGGCTGACCCCTGACCTCTGACCCCTGGCCCTGGCTACGGATTGGCCGGGCTGCGACGGCCTGGTTGCCGGGACGTCGCTGGCGTTGCCCGCGCCCACCCCCACGCCCACGGCCACGGTGGGGGAGGGCGGGCCAGGACGGGCGCAGCGGCCCACGGTGAGCGGCGACGGGCCACGGCGGGCCACAGCGGGCGGCGGCGGACCGGGACGGGCCACGCACGCTCCGCCCGCATGCGAGAGGTGGGTGGCGACGGGCCTCGGTAGGCCACTGCGAGCCGGGGCGGGGCACACTGGGTGGCGACGGGCCACGGCAAGCCTCAGCGGGCCGGGCCGGGTCACGGTGGGCGGCGACGGGCCACGGCAGGCCGCAGCGGGCCGCGGTGGGCGGCGACGGGCCTCGGCAGGCCACTGCGGGCCGGGGCGGGTCACACTGGGTGGCGACGGGCCGGGGCGGGCCGCGGTGGGTGGCGACGGTGGTTTGGTCTTTGTTCTCCTCTCGGGTTGCCGCTTGCTGGCGGGACGGTTTGGTGTGCAGGGCCGTTTGGCCGGTGGGTTGACTGCGGGGTCGCTCGTCGCGGTCATGCCGGGGTCGTGCTGGGCGGTCGCGGTGACCTGGGCTGTTGCCCCATGAGTTCCGTGGCTCTTGTCGCGGTTGGCCGGGATTGCCTTGGTGTCACGGGCCTTCTGCCCAAGGTTTGAGGCGGACTCGGCTCGGGTCGCCGACCAAGGCGAGGGGGTCGATGTATTCCGTGCCGCGGCGGGCGCCCCAGTGCAGGCAGGCTGCCGTCGGGCAGCCGGGGTGGCCTGGCATGGCCGTTCCTAAGGGCTGGCCGCGGTAGATCTGGTCTCCGGGGGCGACTGTCGGGGTGATGGGGAGGTACGTCGTGTGCAGGGCGCCGTCGTGGTCTAGGGCGACTACTCCTTGACCTGCTACTTGACCGGCGAAGATCACTACGCCCATGTCTGCCGCCAATACCTGTTGTCCGGCTGCGGCTTCCAGGTCTACGCCTCGGTGGCCTGGGCCGAACGGGGTCGCGGGTGGTTCGAAGTTGCGGGTGACGTGGGGGCGGGGCGTCAGGGGCCAGGCCAGGCGGCCGGGTTGTTCTGGGGTGGGCTGGGCGTCGGCTCGGTTGTCGAGCAGGGCTGCTGAGGCTGCGGACAGGGTCAAGACTGTCGCCAGGATTAGCCACGTACGGGTGGTGTTTCTGTGGCTGCGCAGGCCAAGCAGCGGGAGATTGCCCACCGCTCCGGCCAGACGCAGCGGTGGGTGGCCCCAGCTGAAATCGCACGGCAGGGAGATCCTCGGCAGGAGGGGTGCTGGCGTTCGGTGTCGGCGGAGGAGTCTTCGGGTGGCGAACAAGGCGTAGCGGGTGACTGCGCTTGCGGCGGACTTCGCGCGAGTCCAGGCACGGCGGATTCTGGGCGGTCGGACCGGCGTTCTGCGGTGACGGCCGCTCCTCGGGGGTGAGGCAGCGGGCGGGAGTGTGTCGTCTGGGGCCAGCAGAGTGGCTGCTGTGGGCGGGTGCCGGGCGAGCAGGGCAGCCGTCGCCAGGACTACTGGGTGAGGGGTCTCCGGCGACGGTGCGGACGGGGGGTCGGCTTGGCTGCTCGCCTCTCGGTCCGGGCGGGGAGAAGGCGAAGGCGTTGAGCTGGGAGTACGGCGGGCGGCAAGGGAATCGGCGAGGGAATCGGCAGGGGAACCAGCAGGGGAATCGGCAGGTCGGGCAGAAGGGGCGACAGCGGGAAAAGATCGCGTAGTGGTCATGTCTCCATCGTCATCCACCGGCCGACCGGAACCGGGCGTTCAGCGGCAGTTGTCCACAGGCGGGCACAGTTGTGGACAACCCAGGGGCGGGCGAAGGCTGCCCGCAGGGGCGGGGCTGGTGGCGGGGAGTAGAATCAATCCCGCAGCCCACTCGCTGGGCTGACTTCGCGTGCACGTGCGCGCGTCCCCGGACGGGCCGCTTCGGCGGGAACCCGGACGGAGGGGCGCACGGTGTCCGGCGGTCCCTGGGGTTTCGCACTGCCGAACCCGCGGGTCCGGGCATCGGCTACGGCACCAGGGCCCACGACCTCCCGGTCGCGGGCGACTAACCGGAACAGCGCCTCCGCGGGCGGATCGAAACCGACAGCGGGAGCGCGCGAGTACAGAGAAGGTGTGATTCCGGCAATGGCCGTCGTCACCATGAAGCAGCTGCTCGACAGCGGCGTGCACTTCGGGCACCAGACCCGTCGGTGGAACCCGAAGATGAAGCGCTACATCTTCACCGAGCGCAACGGCATCTACATCATCGACCTGCAGCAGACGCTGACGTACATCGACCGTGCGTTCGAGTTCATCAAGGAAACCGTCGCGCACGGCGGCACCATCATGTTCGTCGGCACGAAGAAGCAGGCGCAGGAAGCGATCGCCAACGAGGCCGCGCGCGTGGGCATGCCCTACGTGAACCAGCGCTGGCTCGGCGGCATGCTGACCAACTTCCAGACCGTCCACAAGCGCCTTCTCCGCCTGAAGGAGCTCGAGGCCCAGGAGCAGACCGGCGGCTTCACCGGTCTCACCAAGCGCGAGATCCTCACGCTGACCCGCGAGAAGGACAAGCTCGAGAAGACCCTGGGCGGCATCCGGGACATGGCCAAGGTGCCGTCCGCGGTGTGGATCGTCGACACCAAGAAGGAGCACATCGCCGTCGGCGAGGCTCGCAAGCTCAACATCCCGGTCGTCGCGATCCTCGACACCAACTGCGACCCGGACGAGGTCGACTACCCGATCCCGGGCAACGACGACGCGATCCGTTCCGCCGCGCTGCTGACGAAGGTCGTCGCCGAAGCCGCCGCCGCGGGCCTGATGGCCCGCTCCGGCCGCAACGGCGCTTCGGCCGACGCGAAGCCGGAGACCGGTGCTTCGGACGAGCCGCTGGCCGAGTGGGAGAAGGAGCTCCTCGCGGGCTCGGAGACCGCCGCCGCCGACGCGACCGAGGCCGCCGCCGCCACCGAGACGGCCGCGACCGAGACCGCGGAAGCGACCGGCGAGCAGGCTCCGGCCAACTCCTGATCCACCCCGTCCGGGCGGTCCGCGCAGGGCCGCCCGGACGGCGCTCCCCGCACACGTACCTGAAACGGACGGATTCAACACGATGGCGAACTACACCGCCGCTGACGTGAAGCGCCTGCGCGAGATGACCGGCGCGGGCATGATGGACTGCAAGAAGGCCCTCGAGGAGAACGACGGCGACTTCGAGAAGGCTGTCGAGTTCCTGCGCATCAAGGGCGCCAAGGACGTCGGCAAGCGCGCCGAGCGCGCCACCGCCGAGGGCCTGGTCGCCGGCGACGGCGGCGTCATGATCGAGCTCGACTCGGAGACCGACTTCGTCGCCAAGAACGACGACTTCCAGCAGCTCGCGGCGAAGATCGTCGAGGCCGCGAAGGCGCTGAAGTCCAGCGACGTCGAGGCTCTCAAGGCCGCCGACCTGGACGGCAAGCCGGTCAACGAGGTCGTGCAGGAGCTGTCGGCCCGCATCGGCGAGAAGCTCGAGCTGCGCCGCGTGGTGTCGTTCGAGGGCAAGACCGCGACCTACCTGCACCGCCGCGGCTCCGACCTCCCGCCGGCCGTCGGCGTGCTGGTCGAGTTCACCGGCGACGACGTCGACGCCGCCCGCGGCGCCGCCATGCAGGTCGCCGCGCTGCGCGCGAAGTACCTGACCCGCGAGGAGGTGCCGGCCGAGATCATCGAGAACGAGCGCCGCATCGCCGAGCAGACGGCCCGCGAGGAAGGCAAGCCCGAGCAGGCGCTGCCGAAGATCATCGAGGGCAAGGTCAACGCGTACTACAAGGACAACGTGCTGCTCGAGCAGCCGTCGGTCAAGGACAACAAGAAGACCGTCAAGGCCCTGCTCGACGAGGCGGGCGTGACCCTGACCCGGTTCGCCCGGTTCGAGGTCGGCCAGGCCTGAGCGAGGCACTGGGACTAGGTTCTGGCACTGTGCCCCGTCTCCGCGCATCGGGGACGGGGCACAGTCGGGTCTACCGAGGGGCAGGAGGCGACAGACATGGGTGAGGACCGGGTCGAGGGCGGGTACCGCCGGGTGCTGCTGAAACTGGGCGGCGAGATGTTCGGCGGCGGCGCGGTGGGCGTCGACCCCGACGTCGTGCACTCCGTCGCCCAGCAGATCGCCGACGTCGCGCGCACGGGAGTGCAGATCGCGGTGGTGATCGGCGGCGGCAACTATTTCCGCGGCGCGGAGCTCTCCCAGCGCGGCATGGACCGCGACCGCGCCGACTACATGGCGATGCTCGGCACCGTGATGAACTGCCTGGCGCTGCAGGACTTCCTCGAAAAGGAAGGCCTGCCGACCCGCGTGCAGACCGCGATCACGATGGGCCAGGTCGCCGAGCCCTACATCCCGCGCCGCGCGGAACGGCACCTCGAGAAGGGCCGCGTCGTGATCTTCGGCGCCGGCGTCGGCATGCCGTACTTCTCCACCGACACCGCCGCGGCGCAGCGCGCGCTCGAACTCGGCTGCGAAGCCGTGCTGATGGCGAAGGCCGTGGACGGCGTCTACACCGCGGATCCGAAGACCGACCCGGACGCGAAGATGTTCACCGACATCACCCACCGAGAGGTGCTCGAGCGCGGCCTCAAGGTCGCCGACGCCACCGCGTTCAGCCTCTGCATGGACAACAAGATGCCGATCATCGTGTTCAACCTGCTCACCGAGGGCAACATCGCCCGCGCGGTGGGCGGTGAGAGGATCGGCACGCTGGTCTCGACCCCCGCCGACGAGGCGTCCGCCTAGACCTGCTGGGATCAAGCTCAGGTCCGACAACACAACACCGGGAGTAGCCGTGATCGACGAGACCCTCCTCGACGCCGAGGAGAAGATGGAAAAAGCGGTGTCCGTCGCGAAGGAAGACCTCACGTCGGTGCGCACCGGGCGGGCCAACCCGTCGATGTTCTCCCGCATCGTCGTCGAGTACTACGGTGCGCCGACCCCGCTGAACCAGCTGGCCAGCGTCAATGTGCCGGAAGCCCGGATGGCGTTGATCAAGCCTTACGACCAGACGCAGCTCGCCGCCATCGAGAAGGCGATCCGCGAGTCCGACCTCGGGGTCAACCCGAGCAACGACGGCAACGTCATCCGCATCGTCATCCCGCAGCTCACCGAGGAGCGGCGCAAGGAGATGGTGAAGGTCGCGAAGGGCAAGGGCGAGGACGCCCGCGTCTCGATCCGCAGCGTCCGCCGCAAGGCCAAGGAAGAACTCGACCGCATCGCCAAGGACGGCGAAGCGGGCGAGGACGAGGTCGCGCGCGCGGAGAAGGAGCTGCAGAACCTCACCGACACCTACGTGCACCAGGTCGACGAGCTGGTGAAACACAAGGAAGCAGAGCTGCTCGAGGTCTGATGAGCCAGGTGAGCGAGGAACGCGACGAGCGGGTGAGCGACATCCCGCCACCGGACCCGGCCGCCGAGCCGGACCCGGTGTCGCGGCCGGAACCGGCTACGGAAAACCCTGCCATGCAACGGAAAACGGACTCCGCAGCGGCTGCGCGCGCGGAATTCGGTGCTGCGGCGGGGAATCACGCGGAATCCGAGGGTGAGTCAGCGAAAGGCGTTCCCGCGGGCGGGCCGGGCCAGGGCGGGAAAGGCGTTTCCGCGGGCAGGCCGGGCAAGGGCGCGAAAGCCGCGAGCGAGCCGGGCCAGGGCGGGAAGGCTGCGGCCGAACCGGGCCAAGGCGCGAAAGCCGAAGGCGGTCCCGCGAACGACGCGAAAGCCGAACCGGAGAAGAAGGCGTCCCGGGCAGGGCGCAACCTTCCCGCGGCGATCGGTGTCGGGCTGCTGCTCGGGGCCGCGATCATCGTTTCCCTGGTCACCGTCCGGTTCCTCTTCATCGGGGTCATCGCCGCCGCGATCGCGGTCGGCACGTTCGAGTTCTCCGGCGTGCTGCGCCGCGTCGCGGACACCAAGGTCGCGCTGATCCCGGTGCTCGTCGGCGGGCAGGCGATGATCTGGCTGGCCTGGCCGTTCGGCCGGGAGGGCGCGCTCACCGCGTTCGTGCTTACCGTCCTCGCTTGCCTGCTGTGGCGCTTGCCCGGCGGCGCGAAGGGTTACGTGCGCGACGTCAGCGCTTCGGTTTTCGCCGCCGCGTACCTGCCGTTGTTCGGCGCGTTCGCGGCCATGCTCGTGCCGCCGCACGACGGTGTCGGCCGCGTGCTCACCTTCCTGATCGCCGTGGTCGCTTCCGACACCGGCGGCTACATCGCCGGCGTGCTCGGCGGCAAACACCCGATGGCACCCACGATCAGCCCGAAGAAGTCCTGGGAGGGCTTCGCCGGTTCGATGATCGCGGGCATCGCCGCGGGTGTGCTCACGATCAGCCTGATGCTGGACGGCCACGCCTGGCAGGGCGTGATCTTCGGCGCGGCGATCGTGCTCACCGCGACGCTCGGCGACCTCGTCGAGTCGCTCATCAAACGCGATCTCGGCATCAAGGACATGGGCACGCTGCTGCCCGGTCACGGCGGCATCATGGACCGCCTCGACTCGCTGCTGCCCTCGGCCGTCGTGTCGTGGCTGCTGCTGTCGGCCTTCGTTCCCGCCTGAGTTTTCAGTCGTCGTACGGGTCGTCGACTTCGGCGCGGCCCACGTCTTCCAGCACCCGCGAGTGGTCGATCACCGCGAACACCGCGCCGTCCGGATCGGCGAGGATCGCGGTGCGGCCGAACGGCGTGTCGTACGGCTCGATCACCACCGAGCCGCCCAGCATCAGCGCCTCGCCGGCCGCCGCGTCCGCTCCGCGCGCGGGGTCGATCTCGAAGTACACGAGCCAGTGCGGGGGAGTGTCCCGGCGGTACTCGGGACCCATCACGTAGCGGTACAGCACCGCCGTGTGCTCAATGGAATATTCGACATAGTCGACGCTTTCCCCGTCGCCGACCTGACGGCTCGAGTAGTTGAACAGCTTGGTGTAGAAGTGGTCCGCGGCCACGCCGTCGTGCGTGTTGAGGTCCGCGCCGCTGAACGCGTTGGGCACGCCGCCCGCGAACTGCCAGTCCGGCGGCGCTTCCCAGAACACCACCGGCGCGCCGCACGCGTCGATCGCGTGCAGGATGCTGCCGCGTTCGGGAATCGCGATCGGCCCGAGCGTCACCTGTCCGCCGAGGTGCTCGACCCATTCGGCCGCGCTCGCCGTGTGCGGCACCGCGAGCTGCATAGTCCAGCCGGGCGCGCTGCGGGCGCCTGCTTGGTACAGACCACCGGCGGCGACCCCGTCGCACGAGGCGATGGAGTACCGGCCGGTCGGCGACGCGGGATCGCGCCGGGTTTCGTATTCCCAGCCGAAAAGGCGGGAGTAGAAGTCTTGGGTCCGGGCTTCGTCGTGGCACGCCACCTCGACCCAGCAGGGCAATCCTGCCGGGATCGTCCGGGCGCCTGGCCAGCCGATCGACATTGCGTGTCTCCTCCCCGATGAGGGAGAAGTGTATTCGGCGGGACGGGGTTCTACGCTCTGAGCGGGAAAGCCGCAGGCGTCCCGTGACCGGAGAGGAGTGTTGTGCGCTGGTTCTTCCGCGGTCCGGCGGCGTCCGGAGAAGTCGTTCCCAGCCCGAACATTTGGTACTACCAGGACGTCTACGACGTCGAAAACCGGGCGCAGGACGCGGACGGCGAGATCTGGCGCGTACTGCGCGAAGAGTGCGATTGGACCGGCCGCGACGTTCTCGATCTCGGCTGCGGTGACGGATACCACTTGCCGGTCTTCGCCGCCGACGCGCGTTCGGTGCTCGGAATCGAACCGCACCCGCCGCTCGCGCGGGACGCGGAGCGACGGGTGCGGGATCTGGAGAACGTGCGGGTTCGCGTGGGACGGGCGCAGCGATTGCCGGTGGACGACGCCAGCGTGGACGTCGTGCACGCGCGCACTGCGTATTTCTTCGGCCCTGGCTGCGAACCCGGATTGCGCGAAGCGGAACGGGTGCTGCGGCCCGGAGGATCGATCGTGATCGTCGACCTCGACGTGACCAGTGAGCCGTACGGCGGGTGGATGCGGGCAGACTTGCCGCACTACGACCCGCCTGCGGTGGAACGGTTCTTCGCCGCGCACGGCTTCAACTGTCGGCGCGTACGCACGCGTTGGCGCTTCGCGGACTTCGCCGCGGCGGAATCAGTGTTGAAGATCGAGTTCAGCGCTAAGGTCGCGCAGCGGGCGATCGCCGACACGCGGCAGCTGAACCCTGGGCCGGGCGAGGTGACGCTGCCGGTGGGTTATCGCGTGCATTGCCGCGTCAAACCCACCGGCCTCGTCCTGCCCGGTCACTCGGCTGCCTCTCCGGACTCGGCCGAATCGTCCGAGTCTTCGACCTCGCCGAGGATCGAGTAGATCGACCGGCGTGCCTCGTTGAGCACGTCCACCGCGCGGGCCTGCTGGTTCTCGCTGCCCGCGCGCATCACCTGCACGACAGCCGCGGCGAGCGTGGCGCCTGCCTTGCGCAGGTCGTGCTCGACCGGTTCGACGTCGTCGGTGAAGTGCTCCCACGGCGGCGTGCCGGTCTGCTGCTCGGCGGTGGCGCGACCCTCGTCGGTGAGCTCGAAGAGCTTCTTGCCGCTCTCGTCGCGGCTCACGACCAGGCCTTCGTCGGCCAGCATCTGCAGGGTCGGGTAGATCGAGCCGGGGCTGGGCTTCCAAAGCCCGCCGCTGCGCTCGCCGATCTCGCGGATGATCTCGTACCCGTGCCGCGGCTGTTCCGCGAGCAGGGTGAGGATCGCCGCCCGCACGTCGCCGCGCCGGCCGCGCCGGGAGCCCCGGCGTTCGCCGCCCGGACCGTGGCCGCGTCGTCCGCGACCGCCCGGCCCGAACCCGAACTCGCCGAATTCCCGGCCCCAGGGGCCGAACGAGGACCGTCCGTGCTGTTCGTGTTCTCCGTGTTCGTGATGTCCGCCGGGGAACGGGTGTCGTCGTCGGTTCATGGTCTTGATTTCCTTTCTCGAACTGTTGCGACACGTTCACGATATATCGAAAACGGTCGGTTGGCAACCGTGCCGACAACCCGGGGACCTGAGCGACCGGCGGAGACGGCGGTCGGCGATACTCGAAGCACTAGCGAAAACACCCGAACGACCTGGGAGACCCGACCTCCGATGCTGGACCGTGCGGTCATCGACGCCCTGTTCCCCGCGGATCTGCCCGAGCCTGAGCACTGGGAACAGCGCTATCCGGCCCGGCAGCTGCCCGACGGCGCGAAGGTGACCCGGTTCGGCCCGTCGCCGACCGGCTTCGTGCACATCGGCGGCATCTACGTCGCGACGATCGACCAGGACGTCGCGCGCCGTTCCGAGGGCCGCTACCTGGTGCGCGTCGAGGACACCGACCAGTCGCGCGAAGTCGAGGGCGCGCTGGAGCAGTTCGAGCGCGGCTTCGCGTACTTCGGGCTGCAGGCCGACGAGGACGCGGTGCGCGGCGGCGAGTACGGCCCGTACCGGCAGTCCGAGCGCGAGCAGATCTACCTCACCTACGTACGGCACCTTCTGCGCGAAGGCCGTGCGTACATCGACTTCGCGACAAAGGACGAACTGGCGTCCATCACTGCGCGACAGCAGGCGACGAAGCTCCCGACGGGCTACTACGGCTCCTGGGCGATCTGGCGCGACGCTGACGCGGCCGACGTACAGGCGAAGCTCGACGCGGGTGAGCCGTGGGTGGTCCGCTTCCGCGCGCCGGACGACACCGGGCAGCGCGTGCGCTTCACCGATGCGATCCGCGGCACCATCGAGGCCGAGGCGAACCGCAACGACGTGGTGATCCTCAAGAGCTCCGACCAGAGCCCGCGGCTGCCGACCTACCACTTCGCGCACGCGGTCGACGACCACCTGATGCGGGTCAACCTGGTGATCCGCGGCGACGAGTGGATCTCGTCGGTGCCGACGCACCAGCAGCTCTTCGAAGCGCTCGGGTTCGAGCCGATCCAGTACGCGCACATCGCGCCGCTGATGAAGCAGGAGGGCGGCAGCAAGCGGAAGCTGTCCAAGCGCAAGGACCCGGAAGCCTCCGTCGACTTCTACCTGGAAGCCGGCTACCCGGTCCCGGCGGTGCTGTACTACCTGCGCGGCCTGGCGAACGGACGGCTCGCCGAGATGCCGCTCGCCGAAGCGCTCGACGCGCCGATCAACCTCGACGAGTGCGGCGTCGCCGGTCCGCTGGTGGACCTGGTGAAGCTGGACGACCTCGCCGCCGACTATGTCGCGACGCTGTCCGGCGAGGAGATCCTCGCGTCGGTGCTGGAGTGGGCCGAGCGCTTCGATCCGGAGCTGAAGGCGGTTCTGGAGTCTTCGCGGGAGCTGGCGTTGCGCGCGCTGGCGGTGGAGCGCGAGGGCGTCGAGAACCCGCGCAAGGACCTGAAGAAGTGGAGCGAATTCCGCGCCGTCTACGGGTTCTTCTTCCCGCAGCTGCACCAGGCGGCGACCGGTCCCGAGGACGAGCGGATCGCGGCGCTGGGCGTTCCGGCGGATGTGGTGCGTGCGGTGGCCTCGGACTTCGTGTCGGCGTATCAGCAGCTCGACGACGGGCAGGAGTGGTTCCAGCAGATCCGCGAGGTCGCGGCGAAGCACGGGTTCGCGAAGAACGCCAAGGAATACAAGAAGGATCCGGAGGCTTATCCGGGTTCGATTCGCGAGGCGTCGCAGATCATCCGGATCGCGATCACCGGGTCGACCCGCAGCCCGGATCTGCACTCGATCACGCAGGCGCTGGGCGCGGAGGAAACGTTGCGGCGCTTCGATAATCTGGTCGGCTGACGCCCTCGTGAGTGCTGATCACGGTTAGAACCGTGATCAGCACTCACGAGTTCAGGTAGGTCAGCACTGCCAGGACACGACGGTTGCCGGTTTCGTCGTCGGTGATGCCGAGCTTGCCGAACAGCGACGTCGTGTACTTGCTGATCGCGCTTTCACTTAGGAACAGCCGCCCGGCGATCGCCGTGTTCGACAGGCCTTCCGCCATCAGCTCCAGCACCGAACGCTCGCGGTCGGTCAGCGTGCCGAGCCGTTGATCCGGCGATCCGCTCGTGAGCAGTTTCGAGATCACCGCCGGATCCATCGCGGTGCCGCCAGCGGCGACGCGTTCGAGGGCGTCGATGAACTGTTCGGCCTCGAAAACGCTGTCCTTCAACAGATATCCGACGCCACTCGCCCCGCCGACCAGGAGTTCGCGGGCATAAAGCTGTTCGACGTGCTGCGACAGGATCAGCACCGGCAACCCGGGCGTCTCGCGGCGCGCGGCGAGGACCGCGCGCAGGCCTTCGTCGGTTTGTGTCGGCGGCATCCGGACGTCGACCACGGCCACGTCCGGCCGGTGTTCCCGCAGTACGGCGACGGTTTCCGGGCCGGTCGTCGCGGTCGCCACCACCTCGTGGCCGTAGGCCTGCAGGAGCCGGACCAATCCGTCCCGCAGCAGGTAGAGGTCCTCGGCTACGACGATGCGCATGGCACCATCATCCACGCTCGCGTCGGCCCGCCGGATGGGCTGGTGATCTCCAGCGTGCCGTCGAAGACCGCGAGGCGGCGGCGCAGTCCGCCGAGCCCGCCGTCCGGGTGGATTTCGGCCCCGCCGCGGCCGTCGTCCTCGACCTCGGCGCACAGCTGATTCCCCTCCTGCAGCAGGGAAATCCGGACTTGGGACGCGTGCGCGTGCTTCACCGCGTTGGCGAGCAGTTCGGCGATCCCGAAGTACAGCGCGGATTCGATCGGCGGATCGAGCGGCTGCGGCAGGTCGGTTTCGACGGTCACGTCCACCGGCATGTCCATCGCCATCGCGCGGACCGCGTCGGCGAGGCCGCGTTCGTTCAGCACCGGCGGGCTAATGCCTCGCACGAGTTCGCGCAATTCGGTGAGCGACGTGGCCGCGCCGGCGCGGGCGTCGCGCAGCAACTCCTTGGCCTGCTCGGGATTGGTCTCCATCAGCTTCTCCGCCGTCGCCAGCGCGAGGCCGAGGGCGACCAGCCGGGCTTGCGCACCGTCATGCAGATCCCGTTCGATGCGGCGGATTTCCGCGGCCTGCGCGATGGTCGTGTCCGCGCGCAGGGCGGTCAGCGTGTCGACCCGGTCAGCCAGCTCCATCGTGGCGGACGCGCCCAGGAACCGCGTGGCCACCGGGATCACGCTTCGCCACGCGTACGGCGCGGTCGCGACCGTGACCAGGAGACCGGCCAGGTATCCGGCGGGGAAGGCCGTCAGCGCCAGGACCGCCGCGACGACGCCGAGCAGCGGCACGAGCGCGACCAGGCCGAACGAGACCGGCGCGAGGAGCGCGAACCGCAGGTCCCGCCAGGTCGCCGGGTCGTAGCGCCAGTTCTTGAGCCGCTGCTCGCGCCGGGCTTCTTCGCGAGTGCGGGCGTAGGAGTGGCCGTTCCACCAGTATCCGGTCGAGAGCTGGGTGATCGGCGCCAGCTCGCGGTATCCGGGCGGCAGGACGATGCCAGTCCAGTTCGCGACCATGATCCGCGTCATCCGGCACACCGGCTTCGCCAGCGCGAGTGTCCCGATCGCCGCCCAGATGAACGGCGCGATCCACGACCACGGGCTGCCGCCCCACAACTGCCACAGGCCCACCGCGGCGGCCCACACCACCGGGATCAGCAAGGCCACGCCCGCGGCTTGGGCGGCGCGGACGAATCCCACCCCGCAGTCGCGCATCCAGGACCGTAGCTGTCGCATCGTTTCTTCCCCCTGTCCATCCGGCTTCGGGGTCCACTGTGCACCACGAAACGCCGGATTCCCGCCGTCGCGGGACAGGAGTGGGTCCAGGCCCACCCCCTCGTGCGGCCAGACCCATACCGGGCCGGGCCGCGGCTTTCTAGCGTTGCTGGCACAACGGAAAACCACAAGGGAGAACAGCAATGCAGACCATCGAACGCCCCGCCGCCACCGCCGCCCAGCGTCCGTTCGGCCTCGTGAAGGGGTTCGTCGCGGCTTACGGAGCGGCAGGCGTCGCCGTCTTCGGGACGATCGTCGTGCTGGCGGCCACCGAGGGGACGGCGACCAGCTTCATGTGGACGCGGTCCGCTCTGGTGCCGGTCAGCGCCGTGATCATGTACTGGCTGGTCTCGCTCGCGGCGAAGGGGTCGAACCGGGCTTATCAGCGGGCGCGGTTCATCTCGATCGTCGCTCCGGTCGCTCTCGTCGGCGTCGACCTGATCCCGGGCGCGTGCCCGTTCTGGTTCCTGCTGCTGCAGACGGCCTGCGCCGTGCTGCTGGCCTGCGCGGCGGTCCCGCTCGTCCGGCTGCGGGCTAGCTTCCCGAAGTGAGCCTCGGGACCAGCCGGATCCGGGCGTCGAGGTTCCGTTCGACCGCTGCGCGGCTCGAGAGCAGGGGGAACGAGCCGCCGGACGCCCACAGGTCGTTCAGGTCGCGGTAGTGCGGGCTGCGCGGATCGCCGGACTGGCCAGGCGCGTTGATCGCCCGCGACGCGTCCCAGTCGCCGACGTCGAGCGCCATCTTGAAGGTCGCGCCGATGATCTGCTGGTAGGTGAGCGGATGGAAGAACGACGGGTGGACGGTCTGGTAGTCGCCGCCGACCGGGGTCGGGCCGACATTCGGGCCGCCCGCCGGGTGCACGAACTCCTGGTACTGCAGCGAGCCCCAGCGCCATTTCGCCGGATCGCCGCCGAGTTTCCCGGCGACGTCGTGGAAAGCGAGCGGGAGCGTGTCGAGGATCAGCTTGTCGCGCTTGGCCGCGCCGCCCGGGCCGAACCACGCGTCGGGGTCGGCGAAGGACGCGAGCACGAGGCTGAAATCCGGATTGATGGTGCGGGACAGGACATCCGCGGCGGCTTGCGGGAGCATCGTGTGCGCCCAGCCGCCGTGGAGGTACTTCAGCAGCCACGTTTCGTACAGCGCAGCCGGGGCGGAATCCACCGAGGCGACGCCGTCGAAACCGCGCATCAGTTCGAGCGCCTTCGCGGTGTCCGGATCGGTGGACGACAGGTTCCGCAGGTAGGGGGTGATGCGGGTGGCGAGCAAGGACTTTTCGTCGCGCTGGATGGCGAGCGAGTCGGCGACGCGGGCGCGCGGCGTGGACTTGATCAGCTCGTCGATCCGCTCCTTGCGGTACGGCAGCTGCCATTCGTAGTTGGACACCACCGGGAAACCCGGCGGAAGGTTGTAATCGTTGGCGGAGGCGAAGAATCCGGCCGGCGGGTTGTGCTGCCACGGAAGTTCGGAGTTGGCGTAGAAGCCGCTCCATTCGTAGCGGCCGTCTCCGGGGACGGGCAGCAGGCCGTCGTATCCGGCCCCGGTGCGGCGCGGGGTCAGCGCACCGGGGACGTAGCCGATGTCGCCGTGGACGTCGGCGTAGACGAGGTTCGATCCGGGCGCGCCCCACTTGCGCATTCCGGCGGTGAATTCGGTGAAGTCGCGGGCGCGCTGGTAGTTCAGGCTGCCGAGGTAGGCGGCGCTGCCCGGTTCGGTCCACGCGGTGCGGACGGCGAACGCCCGGTTCGCCGCTTCGTCGACCTTCACGATCGGGCCGTGCCGGGTGAACGACAGTTCGCGGGTGACCGGCTGGCCGCCGAGCACCGGGATGGTTTCGGTGACCTTCGTGATCGGTTCCCAGCCGCCGCGGTAGCGGTACCGGCTGTGGTCGGCGGGGTCGAGGTCGTAGACGTAGAGGTCGGTCTGGTCGACCGGCAGGTTCGTCAGCCCGAACGCGACGGAATCGTTGTGCCCGATGGCGATGCCCGGGTTCCACGGCTCACCCGCACCGGTGAGGTTCAGGCCGGGCGCGGAAAGCTGCGCGACGTAACGACCGGACGGCAGCGCGTCGGCGCCTCGGTGCGGGTCGTTGGCGAGGATCGGCCGTCCGGTTGCCGTGCGGTTCGGGCCGATCGCCCACGAGTTGCTGCCGCTGGTGGCGTCGGCGATGTTCTTCGGCCCGGCGACGCCCTTCGGGAACGTGACGGCCGCGGTTGCCTTGTTGTACACGGAAAGCACGTCACCGGGGACTGAACACGGATCCAGGCCTTCGGGCACCGCGGCCTCGTGGTCGGGGTGCAGGCTGCGGAGGTACTTGCTCGCGTTCGGCCCGGCCTGGCACACCATCTGCGCGCGGGCGACCTCCCACATCAGGTTCTCGCCGATCGCGTGCGTCCGGATGCGGACGACGTCCTCGGGCTGCCAGTGCGACGGCTGGTAGCCGAGCTTGCCGAACTCCGGCGGGGCCGCTTCGGGATGCTTGGCGAGCCAGTCGACGTAGGAGTTGATCCCCTCGGCGAACCGGGTGGCGGCGAGTTTGGCTTCAGGACCGTAGGCGGCCCATTCCTTCTTCATGTCGCCGCGGTAGAGGAACAGCCGGGCGGCGCGGTCCTGGTCCACATAGGACTCGCCGAGGACCTCGCTGAGCAACCCGAGCCCCCGGCGGCGCCAGGTGTCGAGCTGGAAGAGCCGGTCGCGGGCGACGGTGAATCCCTGTGCGTAGAACAGGTCTGAGGTGTTGGCGGCGTAGATGTGCGGGACGCCCCACTTGTCGACGAGCAGGTCGACCGGGCGGGAAAGACCGTCGAGCGCGATGGCCGGGCTCGCGGAGGCTGGGGTGGTGCCGAGCAACGTCAGAACGAGTATCAGGACGGTAGCTTTGGACCGCATTTCCCCACCCCCGGCAGCAGCGTTGACCCCGCGGACGCTAATCGCGGCGAGGGCGGGGACCCACCCCTGAACCGGGACGAGTAGGGGGAACCGGACGCCGGGTGCCGTACTGTCCCTGCTCAGACCAAACTCCTGGGGGAATCGATGCGCAGTGTGGCGGTGACGGCCGCTGTGGTCCTGGCCGGTGTGCTGGGACTCGCGGCCTGCGGCAGCACCGAGGGCGTCGAGCAGAATGTCCGGACCGCCGACCGCGGTGCCGCGCCGGACGGCAAGACCGACGCACCGCTCGCGAACACCGACCCGTGCAGCCTGCTCAAGCCCTCTGACGTGCCCGAACTCAGTCAGAAGAGCGGTGCCGCGCCCAAGACCGTCGGCCGCTGGTGCCAAGGCAGCGGATACGGCGTCATCATCTCCGAGGTCGATCTCAAAGGCTACTTCGGCATGTTCAAGAACCCGTCAGTCAAGCCGATCCCCGACATCACCGGGTATCCGGCGGGCACGATCGAGAACACCGACCCGGGGACCAGGACCTGCGCGGTCATCCTCGCGGTGACGACCCACGAGCTGGTGACCGTGGCCGTGGACACTTGCGAGATCGGCAGGAAGGCGGCGACCGCGATCGCCGGCCGCATTCCGCGCTGAGCTACGAGACGTCCCCGATCGCCTCGTCCAGAATGGACAGTCCGAGGTCGATCTCGCTGTCGGAGGCCGTCAGCGGCGGCGCGATCCGGAACACCCCGCCCATCCCGGGCAGTTGCACGATGTTCATGTGCAGCCCGAGTTCGAGGCACCGCTGCGTCACGCGGGCGCCGAGCTTGTCCGCGTCCGGGCCGCCGCCGCTCAGTTCCAGTCCGGCGAGCAGTCCACGGCCGCGGATTTCGCCGACCGACTCGTGCCGTGCCGCGATTTCGTCCAGGCCGGTGCGCAGCCGGGTGCCGAGGTCGCGGGCGCGTTCGTCGAGACGGTCGCGGATCAGGACGTCCAGCACCGTATTTCCGACTGCGGCGGGGAGCGGGTCCGAGACGTGCGTGGTGAAGAACAGGTACCCGCGTTCGTGGGCTTCCTGCTCGATTTCCGCGCTCGTCAGCACGGCGGCGAGCGGCAGCCCGGCGCCGAGAGTTTTGGACACGGTGAGGATGTCCGGGACGACGCCGTCGTGTTCGAAGGCGTACCAGGTTCCGGTGCGGCACAACCCGGTCTGGGCCTCGTCGAGGATCAGCAGCATGCCGCGTTCCCGGCATTTCCGTTGCAGTGCCTGGAAATACCCTGGCGGCGGCACGAGGATCCCGCCGGAGCTGAGGATCGGCTCCACCAGGCACGCGGCGAGGCTGCCGACGGACTGCGCGTCGATCAGGTCGAACGCGAGGTCCAGCTGGTGCTCCCAGTCCGCGCCGGGCACCGGGATGGCGAAGTTGCCGGGTGCGCCGGGGCCGTAACCCTTGCGTCCGGCGCTGTAGGTGGCGCTCGCGGCGGCCTGCGTCATCCCATGCCAGGACCGGGCGAACGAGACGACCTCGTGCTTGCCGGTCACCAGCTTGGCCATCCGCAGCGCGGCCTCGTTGGACTCGGCTCCGGTCGTGAGCAGCAGCGCCTTCTCCAGCGGGTCCGGGAGCGTTTCGGCGAGCCGCCGCGCGAGGTCGACGACCGGGCGGCTCAGCATCCCGCTGAACAGGTGGTCAAGCTTCGCGGCCTGCTTCCGGACGGTCTCGACGATCTCCGGATGCGCGTGCCCGAGGATCGCGCTCATCTGCCCGGATGTGAAGTCGAGGATCCGCCGTCCGTCCTCGGTGAAGACGAAGCTGCCCTCGGCACGGTCGATGATCTCGCCGGTGAACGAGCCAGGGCCGGCGTAGCGGACGAGGTGCCGGTCAACGTCGGACCAAAAGGTGTCGGTGCCCATGGCTTCGACGGTAGAGCTGGGTCGAGCGCCGCGTCCATCTCACAGTTTCCGCTTGCCTGTGCGATGGCATCGAACAACGATGAGGACATGCTGAACCCGTGGCGGCTGCGCCTCCTGAGTCGCCTTGCCGTGCTCGGCACCGTTCGCGCGGTCGCGCAGGACGTGAATCTCAGCGCCTCCACGGTGTCGCATCAGCTCGCGGTGCTGGAAACCGAAACGCGCACCCGGCTGCTGGAACGCACTGGCCGGCGCGTCCGGCTGACGCCCGCCGGGGAGAAACTGGCCCGGCAGGCGCGCGCGATCCTCGACCACCTCGACGCGGTCGAGGCCGAACTGCGCGGCGACGAACCGGCCGGGCTGGTGCGGATCGGCGCGTTCCAGAGCGCGATCCACACCTTCGCCGTGCCCGCCGCGACCCGGCTCGCGCAGGCCTATCCGCGGCTGGAAACCGAAGTGGCGGAACGGGAACCGCACGAAAGCGTGCCCGCGCTCCGGGCCGGCGACAGCGACATCGTCATCACCACCACCGATTTCGCCGACCTGCCGCTCGGTCCCGACCTGGAGATCATCCGGCTGGCGACCGACCCGATCGTGCTGGTCACCGCGCTCGACCGGCCGGAGCCGCGCGGTCCCGCCGTGCTCGCGGACTACGCGAGCGAACCGTGGGCGCTCGACATTCCCCCGTCCTACATGGCGAATCTGACGCTGCGGCTCTGTCGCGAATCGGGGTTCGAGCCGCGGGTGGTGTGCCGGTTCAGCAATTACCTGATGACGTTGCAGCACGTCGAGGCCGGGCTGTCCATCGCGTTGCTGCCCGGGCTGGCGGTGGACCCGCGGTACCGGGTCGCGACGAAATCGCTGGCGACGCCGGTGACGCGCACGATCGTCGCGGTCACCCGGCGAGGTTCGCCGCGCCGGGCGGCGGTGAACGCGGTGCTGGACGCGCTGCGGCAACCGGTCGAGCTTCCGGCGGCGGTGGAGCAGGCTTAGCCGACGAGGTCCGCGACGATCTCCGCTGCTGGAGCGACGTTTCGGACCAATCCCGCGGCTTGACCGGCGTAGTGCGCCAGAGCTTCGAGATCGCCGGTCATGCCCGGCACGGGAACCATGTCGTCGTAGCGATGCCACGGCTTCCCGGCCGCGTCCGTTGCCACGACGTCGCCTTCGCCGGGGCGTTCCGTACGCGGTTCGCCCGCCGCTTCCCATTGCGTGAGCGTCGAATTGCGCAAGACGCGGTGCGGAGCGTCGGGCCAGCCGCCGTCGAAACAGCGGGTGTGGACGGCGTCCTCGAGTTCGGCGGCGAGCACGGCTTCGCGGTAGGAATCGTGGGTCGCCGCTTCGGTCGCGGTCAGGAATCGGGTGCCCAGCCAGCCGCCTTGTGCGCCGAGAGCGAGCACTGCGGCGAGTCCGCGGCGGTCGGCGATTCCGCCCGCGGCGAGGACGGGAATCGGCGCGACCGCGTCCACGACGGCGGGCACCAGCACGAGCGTCGAGGCCTGGCCGCGCACGTGTCCACCCGCTTCCCAGCCTTGCGCGACAACGACATCGACGCCTGCCTCCGCCGCTTGCCGGGCTTCGGCGACTGAGCCCGCGGTGTGGATCAGCCGCGCGTCCTTGACCCGCGCGGCGATCTTGCCGGGGTCGCCCCAGAACGTGGAGATGATCGGGACGTCCTCGGCGAGGCAGGCGTCGAGGACGTCGTCGATCGGGAAGTCGAGCACGAGGTTGACCGCGAACGGCCGGTCCGTGCGGCGGCGCACCTCGCGGATCCGGCGGATCGCCTCGTCCGGGTCGGTCCAGGTGAGGGCGAGCGTCCCGAGGCCGCCCGCGTTCGAGACCGCCGCGGCGAGCGCGGGGGTGGCCGCTGAGCCGATCGGGGCCTGCACGATCGGCACGTCGACGCCGAGCGTGTCGCAGACCTGCTTCGGAAATCGAATCATGGCGGCCGATGTTAGTGTTTCGGAAATCGAAGCACAAGGAGATTCCGATGGCGACGCCGAAGCCGGGGCAGCCGGTCCGGGGCTCCACGACCGGCCGTCCGCTGATGGCCGCGCTCGATCTCTTCGGGCGGCGGTGGTGCCTGCGGATCGTCTGGGAACTGCAGGTCGACACTCTCGGTTTTCGCGCGCTGCAGCAACGGTGCGACGGGATGTCTTCGAGCGTGCTGCGGCAACGCCTGGTCGAACTCGCCGAGGCCGGGTTGGTGCGGCAGACCGGCGAATCGCACTACGCGTTGACGACGCTGGGCCGGGAGGCGTTCGAGGCGTTGCGGCCGCTCGTTTCGTGGGCGGGCCGGTGGGCCGCGGCTCTCGGCGACGAGTGATCGCGGCAGGGGCGCGGCGGGCGCGCCCCTGCCGGGGTGATCACTTGCTGTGCTGGGAACGGCGGCGCAGGAAGAACGCGCCGCCCGCGGCTGCCGCGGCCGCCCCGCCGATGGCGAGTGCGGTGGCCGGGTTGCCGTCCGAGCCGGTGTTCGGGGCCGGAACGGCGTATCCGCCGCCCGCGCCGGTCTTGTCGTAGGTCGAGCCGGGCAGCTTGTCGCCGTAGCGTTTCTGCAGCTCGGCCCGGTAGGCAGCCAGGGTGACCCGGGTGCCCGCGGGAACGCCGGAGACGGCGCCGTCGAGGACGGTCACGCTGTCGCCGTTGACCGAGTACCAGGCGTTGACCTGCGGTTCGTGCAGCAGGTAGCCGCCGTGCGCGGCAGCCGCGTGGGCCTGCTCGTCGTTGCCCGAGGCGACGTTGATGACCTGCCACCCGGCCTTGCTCGGCTGCGCCCAGACGGTCGCTTCCCGGCCGTCGGCGAGGCGGGCCGGAGACGCGACGTAGGCGAGTGCGGCGGGAACGTCGGACTCGCCGTTGATGAAGGCCGCGGTCGGTTCGTAGACCGGGATCTGGGTCTGGGCGTCCGCGGCGGCGCGGCTGGCGTGCGCTGCTGCTGGCGCCGCGCCGGGGAACTTCGTGTGCGCGAGGCGGGCGGCGGTGCCGGGGCTGGCGAGCAGCCCGGAGATCGCGGCGGTGTCCGAAGGCGACGGACCGGTCGGCGACTCCGCGGCGAACGCGGGGTTCGCGGCGAACGCGGCGGCGGCGATGGCTCCGGAAAGGACTGTGGTGCGGAGGATGGTTCGCAGCATTGTCTCAGCCCACCATTCCGTAGACGGTGTGGGTCCAGTCGAATTGGTTGTTGGACACGTAGGAGCTGTAGTTCATCGAGTTGTAGCGGTTGTTCGACGGCCACGGATCGCCGTATTCGACGATGCTGCTGCCGTTCGAGTCGTCATAGCCGTAGAGGACGTGCATGTGGCCGCCGCCCGACGTCCAGCCGATCCGGGTGCCGATCGGCTGCCCGGCGTCGATCTGGTTCTTGATGCCGGAGAAGGAAAGCCGGTAGCCGTTGGAATTGTAGGAGCCGACGCTGCGGAACCCGAGGTAGCGGAAAACTCGCTGCTGGTCGCTGAGGTAGCCCTGGTTGTTGGCGCAGTCGCTGCCGGACTCGTTGTGCGCGATCTGGCAGAACCGGGTCTGGGTCAGGGAATAGCCCCAGAACGAGGCGATCGTGTTGCCGCTGGCGTCCCAGCACCACTGGTCTTTCTGCTGGGCCTGCATCGAGATGTTCGTTTCGCCGGCGTCCGCCGCGGCGGGAACGGCGAGCGCGGCCGAGGCGACGGTCGCGGCCACGGCGATTCCGCGCAGAATCGAAGAGGGCACTTTCACGGGATCCTCCAAAGGGGAAGACCGGCCGGCCCGGGGAATTACCGGGCCGGTGGGGAAGGGTGAGACGCACAGAACGGTACGCGCGCAAGGAACGCGGCAACTACCGACTAACGGCGGTATTCCGCCGCCGAGTGGCCGCGGATATTTCTACGCCGGTCGATTCTGTTCGCGCCCCGCGAAAGGCGACTGCCTTCGATTATAGGGGAATTCATCTCGGAAAGCATTCGGCAATCCGACCTTCGTAGGGTGTTTTTCCGTTGATCCGGCGCCGTCGTTCGTCGGTCGGCATTCCGCTCGTACCGCGCCGGCGCCCGGTCGCTGCCCCGCTTCGCCCGCCGCGCGGCGAGGGGGAGGAGCGCGGGCTTCGCGCGTATGAGACACTTGATCGGTCATGACTGCCCTCCCTCTTGTTTTCGACGCGCCCAAGCGCGGCCTGCCGCCGCGCCATCTCGCCGACCTCACGGTGGCCGAGCGAGCCGAGGCCGTGGTCGAACTGGGGGAGAAGGCGTTCCGCGCCAAGCAGTTGTCGAACCACTACTTCTCGCGGCTCACCGTCGACCCGGCGGAGATGACCGACATCCCGGCCGCCTCGCGCGACAAGCTCGTGGCCGACCTGATGCCGCCGCTGCTCACCGAGGTGCGCGCACTGGCCGCGGACGGCGGCGCGACCCGCAAGACCCTGTGGCGCGCGCACGACGGGACGCTGCTGGAGAGCGTGCTCATGCGCTACCCGGACCGCGCGACGCTGTGCATCTCGAGCCAGGCCGGCTGCGGCATGGCGTGCCCGTTCTGCGCGACCGGCCAGGGCGGCCTGGACCGCAACCTCTCGACGGCGGAGATCGTGGACCAGGTCCGCGACGCCGCCGCGGTCATGCGAGACGGCTCGATGCCCGGCGGCCCGGGTCGGCTGTCGAACATCGTCTTCATGGGCATGGGCGAGCCGCTGGCGAACTACAAGCGCGTGGTGGCCGCGGTGCGTCGGATCACGGATCCTGCTCCGGGCGGGCTGGGTATTGGTCAGCGTTCGGTGACGGTGTCGACGGTGGGTTTGGCTCCGGCGATTCGGAAGTTGGCGGACGAGCGGATGCAGGTTCGGTTGGCGGTGTCGTTGCATACGCCGGACGATGAGCTGCGGGACACGTTGGTGCCGGTGAACAATCGCTGGTCGGTGGACGAGGTTTTGTCGGCTGCGCGGTATTACGCGGATACGTCGGGCCGGCGGGTGTCGATCGAGTATGCGTTGATCCGGGACATCAACGACCAGCCGTGGCGGGCGGAGTTGCTGGCGAAGCGGTTGCGGAAGCATTTGGGTCAGTTGGTGCATGTGAACGTGATTCCGTTGAATCCGACGCCGGGTTCGAAGTGGGATGCGTCGCCGAAGCCGGTGGAGCGTGAGTTCGTGCGGCTGGTGAATGCCGGTGGTGTCGCGTGCACGGTGCGGGATACGCGCGGTCAGGACATCGCTGCGGCGTGTGGCCAGTTGGCTGCTGAAGGCTGAGTTTGTTCGTTTCGATGATGGAGTGTTTGTCGTGATGTATGCGCCCAGCCTGTTGGAGCCGGCTGCGGAGGAGTTGCGGCTCGCTGATGTGGTGGGTCGTGGCGCGACCGAGGTGGCTCGTGAGGCGCGGACGTTGTTGGGTGAGCGGTTCAGTTCGGTGACGTTCATGTATGTGTTGATGCGGGCGTTCGAGGTGGACTACACGGCGGCGCGGGATGCGTCGCGCTGGCACGAGTTTCACGGTGGTCCGCGGGCGTTGTCGGATGCTGATCTGGAGAAGCTGCTGGCCCCCTGGCTCGCCCGCTGACTGTTTCGCGTGCGTGCGGCTGATTGACGAAGGCTGGACGTACGAGACGCGTGACTGCGCCGCTCCGGCTGTCCCGCAGCCCGCGGGTGTCTTCGTCGCGTACGCCCGCAATCTCAGCTACCGGGGTGCCGCAATGTGTTGCTGACTGGCCAGCAGTTGTCGGCACGAGAAGTGCTTTTCACCGCGTCCGGCGAAATGCCGCCGGTGCAGACCTCGCAGACGACCTGAGTATGCGGTTCCACGACACGTTCATCGGAGTCGATTGTTTGGGCTCGAACCCAGAGCCGCGGATTAAAAGTTGAGTTTCGGCAAATTCGGAATTGTTTCTAGCTGTATCAATTGTGCAGGTCGCGCGCGGTTTTGGGGATGCGCGAATGATCATTGATGACGTTCTGTGCCGGGTTCTGCGTAGCTGGGGCAGCCGGAGATGTTGCGGAATGTCGCTGGCAGCCCCTTGTGCCGGGGTTCAACGCTGGTCGGCGGTGTCGGTGCGGTGGCGGACCGCCTGTCCGAGCCGCTGTTTGTTCCGAGGGCTGACCGTGTGGCCGGTGCTCAGGCGACGCCGCGGTTTCGGCCGCTCTGGCTCCTTCTGATCCCGGCCGCAGTGACGATCAGAGCGCGCCGAATCGATCACGCGGACGGTCGGTGCCCGTTCTGCCCGGCGTTGTCTGGTTGCCCGGCGGCCCTGGTGAACAGTGCACCACCGCCGAGCCGCAGCCGGTGGGTGTTGCCGTAGTGCCGGGGTGACCCCGGTCACGACAGTGAACGGCGACAGAAGGTCTGGGTGCAGAGCGAGGAATTCATGGAACGCGAGAACGCTACGGTCGACGTCATCGTGGTCGGGGCCGGTCTGTCCGGGCTCGTTGCGGCGCGTCGTCTCAGCCAGGCGGGCGTCACGTCCCTTCGAGTGCTCGAAGCTCGTGACCGGGTCGGCGGGCGCACCAAGGTCCACCAGCTCGGGAACGGGCGGTTCGCCGAGGAAGGCGGACAGCTGGTCGGGCCTGAGTACACGAGGCTCATCGCGCTGGGAGAAGAACTCGGCGTGCCGACTTGGCCGCACAACGAGCGCGGCAAAGCGGTGTTCGAGCGCCGCGGCCGCGTGCTCAAGTTCGACGGATCGATGCCGTGGATCGCCGACCCGCTTGGATCGGCGGACTTCGCGCAGTCCCTGGTCCGGCTGGGCCGGCTGTGCAAACGCGCTCCCCGCGCCGACGCGCTGGCGACGCCAGAGGCAGCGAAGCTGGACGCGCTCACCTTCGAGTCCTGGGTCCGGCGCAGCACCAAGACGGCGACAGCGCGCACGCTCTGGGCGATCATCGGCGCGTTGACGCTGGGATCGCGTCCGGGCGACCTGTCCTTGCTGTTCGTCGTCCGTCACTTGAACCTGATCGGCGGGGTGGAGACGCTTCTCGCGTCGCTGTCCGGCGGCGCCGAGCGTTCGTTCGCCGGCGGGTCGGCCGAGCTGAGCCACCGGATGGCCGCGGACCTCGGCGACCGGGTCGCCTTGGGTTCCCCGATCCTCGCGATCCGCCAGCACGCCGACGGGGTCGAGGTCGACACGCCGGCCGGCACCCATCACGCACGCCGCGTCGTCCTCGCGATGAGCCCTCCGGACCGGGCCGGCATCCAGATCGATCCGCAGTTGCCGCTTCCCCAGCGGACCATCGGCGAGCGGATGTCGATGGCGCACGCCTACAAGGTCCATGTGACCTATCCGGAACCGTTCTGGCGTCGTCAGGGACTGAGCGGCGCGAGCATGAGCGACGCCGGACCGTTGATGCTGACCTGGGACGACACTCCGCCGGAGGAACGGCAGGGCGCACTCGTCGGCTTCGCGCGCGCCGATGGCGCGATCAGCGCGGATCTGCCCGATCCTATGCCCGGCGACCCCGAGCAGCGTCGCGAGGCAGTCCTCGCCGGCCTGGCCCGTGCTTTCGGCGACCAGGCGCTGCGCCCCGACGAGTACCACGAGACGAACTGGACCGAGGAGCGCTGGACGTCCGGCTGCATCCCGATCTGGTCGCCTGGGCTGCTCACCACCTGCGGGCCGGGCTACGCCGCACCGGCCGGGCGGTTGCACTTCGCCGGTTCGGAGGCGTCTCCGGCGTGGCCCGGCTCGATGGAGGGCGCGGTCGTCGCCGGGGAAAGGGCGGCGGCTGACATCGCTGCCCTGATCGACGCGGAGGGAGCCGATCGGCAGGCCTCCGGGAAGCAGCCAAGCGGTGCGCAGCCTCGCCAACCACGCGAGAACGCGGCCCGCTCGCACCGCCGAGCGCAGGAAGTGCGTGCGGCTCGGTCCGACAACTGACTACGGGAGAAACGGATGACAGACCTCAACGATGCGGTCGGAACGCCGGCGAGAATCGGCACCGGAAGGGAGCCGGCCCGCTGGTTGCTCATTGCCGTGGCGGGATTCCTCGGGACCGTGACGAATGCGATCGCGTTCATGCTGCCGCCCTTGCTGCCGGACATGCAGGCGCAGTATCACCTCAGCGTCGCGTCCGGGGCCTGGGTTTTCACCGCGATGACGCTGGCCTCCGGCGCGGGTTTCGTGCTGATCCCGCGCCTGTCGGATTTGCGCGGGGACCGCACGACGGCGCTGGCTTCGGGTGTCGTGATGACTGTCGGCGCGCTGGTCGCCGCGATCGGCCATGCCTACCCGGCGTTGGTCGCCGGGGCAGCGCTGATGGGCTTGGGCAGCGGTTCGATGCTGCTCCCGCTTGTTTTCCTGCGGCGGCTGCTGCCGGGGAGCGCGATCGGCGTCGCGGTGCGCGTGTCCATCATCGCGAGCGGAATCGGCGTGGTCCTGGGTTTGACCGGCGGCGGAGTGCTGGTCAAGTACTTCTCCGTCGACACGTTCTTCTACGCGATGGCGGCGGTGCTGGCGCTGACGACTGGTGCGCTCGTGGCTGTCCTCCCGGCGGAACGGGCGACGTCCCGCGGCCGCATGGGGGTGCTCGGAACTGCGTGGATGATCGGGTGGCTCGGCCTGGTTCTCCTCGCCCTTTCGCAGGGCACGGTCTGGACCGGGAGCCTGCCCTACATTCTGCTGGCGGCGGGCGTCGTCGCCGGTGTGGTCTGGGCAGTGGCGGAACGCCGGTCCGCGACGTCGGTCTTCGACGTCAGCCTGCTGAAGAAGCCTTACGTTTCCGCCTCGTGCCTGGCGGTCGGGCTTTTCGGCGCGACGGACGGCGCGTTGCTGCTGCTGGTGACCTACTACACGCAAACCCCGGCCGCGGCGGGATACGGGCTCGGATACGACGCGTTGAAATCGAGCCTGTTGATGTTGCCGTTCGCGTTGTCGATGTTCGCCAGCGGGGCCGCTGCCGAGAAGTTCGTCGCGAAGGGACGGCCCGGAGTGGTTCTCGTGTTCGGCGGTCTCGTGTCGGCGGCGGGTTTCCTGTGGCTCGCTGTGGCGCACGGCCAGCCGTGGCACTACCTCGTCGGTTCCGCGATCATCGGGCTCGGCAGCCGGGCCGGATACAGCGGCGGTTTCGCGGTCCCGCAGTACGCCGTCCCGGAGGACAAGGCGGGAATGGCCTCGGGCATGGGCGGCACCGCGATGGCCATCGGGTTCGCATTCGGCTCGGCGGTGATCTCCGCCGTGCTCGGTTCCGGCACCGACGCCGCGACCGGTTTGCCGAAGGAATCCCTCTACACCACCGGCTATGTGGCAGCCGTCGGGATGTCGCTGGTGGTTCTTCTTGCCACGGGCGTGTCGCGGCTGCGCCATCCGCGCGGGATCGAGATGCGCCCCGCGGCGGCCTGAACGCCGTGACAGTGTTCGAAGGAGGTGCACCTCGGCCCGGCCGAGGTGCACCTCCTTGCTTACCTGGCGGCGATTTCCTCGACGACGACCTCGACGACGTCGGCAGGGCGTTCGTCTCCGGGTGCCTGGCGCGCGTGCTGAGCCAGGTCTGCGAAGAACGTGCGGGCGTCGAGGACCTCCGGCCCGTGGACGCCCGGTCGGCCGCACTGGCCTCGCGCCGTCATGAGCGTCGCCACGGCCAGCGGGATGCCGGTCATCGTGCCCATGCTGTCGTCGGGGACGACGAGGGGGCGGGCGCCGACGCGGATTCGCTTGCCGTCCTTCGTTCCCTCCGCGACGGCGAAGAGCACCGGCAGCGACGGCGCGGGACCCGCGGCGGAGCCCATCGTGCCCGGTTCGAGAACCAGGGCTCGGCTCGCTGCCGCCACGTCGAGTTCGCCGGAGCGGACCCGGTTCGCCGTGCGGATCACCGCCTCCATCAACCGCGGCCTGGACGTCATGAGATTCAGGGATTCCCTTACACCGCTTCGGGAGCGGGGGAGGGTCAGTGGTTCGGGATGGCCGCACACCCAGACCGTCGCTTCGCCCCGTCCCGGATAGCTGAGCGTGCGCTCCTCGAGCGGCTGGGTGTCGGCGAGACCGCCGTCGCGCCACGCTTTGATCGTCGCGGTGCAGTTGTGCAACCAGTGTTCGACCGCCGCGGACGACCGCACGCTGTCGTCGACCTCGGCGCGCTGGAAACCCGATGCACGCCAAGAGGTGTAGACGGTTTCCACCGCGTCGCACTCGTTCATCGCCAGCACGCCGAGCAGGTTGCTGATGCCGGGACTCGCGCCGACCCCGATCACCGCGGTGATGCCGGCTTTCCGCGCGGCGGCATCGAGACCGAGCATCTCGAGCGTCGGCTCGAAGTCGTCGCAGATGTCGAGGTAGTGCGTTCCGGCGGCGATCGCGGCGCGCAGGACGAGCGGGCCGAACCGGTAGAACGGCCCCGTCGTGTTGAGCACGATGTCGATGCCGGACAGCGCGCCGGCGAGCGCGGCCGCGTCGGAGATGTCCAGCGCGAGCGGCTTCGCCCGCGGGCCGAGCACATCCGCGAGTGCGGTGGCAGCCGCCTCGTTCCGGTCGGCGACAAGTACTTCGGCGATCTCCTCGGCACCGGCCAGGACACGACAGGCGTGCGCGCCCATCTCGCCCGCGCCGCCCGTGACGAGGACACGTTTTCCAGTGCGGCGTTCAGCAGTCATAGTGATGTTCAACCTCCTGTTTGGACAGCGGGAATCCGGTGCTCACGCGGTGATGTCCGCGCTGAGGGCGTCGCGTTCGCCCGCGGTGAGCGGCCTCGGGCGGCGCGTCTCGAGGTCCCAGGCCACGAGCGTCGCATCGGAGCGGTTGCACACGGCGCCTTCGGCATCGCACAGCAGTTCCGCGAGATCGAAGCTCGAGCGGCCCACCCGTACCGGCCGGAGCGCGACCTTGAGCGGGCCGTCCGCCTCGAGGACCTCCTTGAGGTACTGCATCCGTTGCGCGGCAACCACATAGGCCGGTGCGCGGGTCCGCCACCGGTCGCGCAGGTAGTCCACCCGCGCCTGCTCGAACGCCTTCGGGTAGACGGCCGCGGTCAGGTGTCCGAGGTAGTCGAAGTCGGACGACCACGGGTGCACTGTCGTCGTCCAGGTCATGGCGGGCTCCCAGTCATCGCGACCTCCACGGGGGTTGACAGCGGATGGACGAGAACTGTTCTATATCAAACGTCTGAAATAAGAAACCCCGAGGACCGAAGGGATCTCTTCGTGAACGACGTCAGCAGGTCCAGGTCCCGCCCGCGGTCGGCCGGTCGCGTGAGCCCCGTGGACGACCTGCTGCGCGCGGTCGCCCGGGACGCGGGCCGCCCGCTGCTCCGCACGCGCGGCCAGGTTCTCTCCACCGGGGAGCTGGCGGAGCGGGCGCGTCGCGTGGCGGCGGCGCTGCGCGGCCGCGGGGTGTCCGCAGGGGACCGCGTCGCGCTGGTGAGCGGAAATTCGATCGACCGGGTCGTGTGGATGTTCGGCATCTGGTGGCTCGGCGCGGTCGAGGTGTCGGTCAACGTCGAACTCCGCGGCCCGATGCTGGCGCACGTCCTGGCCGACTCGGATCCGTGCCTGATCGCCTGCCAGGACGAATGCCTGGGGCCGGTGCGCGAGGCGGCGTCCGGCGATGTCCTGCCGATGAGCGAGCTGACCGCGGATCCGGTCGACGACACGGCGCGGGACGGACTCGATGCGGCGCAGCGGGGATTCGGTCCCGGCGACCTCGCGACCATCCTCTACACGTCAGGAACGACGGGGCCGGCCAAAGGCGTGATGCTCCCGCGTGCGTACTTCTCGAATCTCGCCGAGATCTGGGCCGACCGGCTCCGTCTCGACGCCGACGACGTCGGGTACTTCCCGTTGCCGTTCTTCCACGTCGACGGGCACGTCAAGCTCGCCGCGTGTGTGCAGTCGGGCGGCTCGATGGCCTTCCGCGAACGGTTTTCCGCCAGTGAGTACTTCGCCGATGTCCGCGAGTTCGGGGCGACGTGGGCCGCGGGGGTGGGGGCGATGCTGTCGATTCTGGCGCAGGGCGAGCTGCCCGAACCGGGGTCGCACCGGCTGAGCAGGATGATCGGGGCGCCGATTCCGCGGATCGCTTACGAGACGTTCGAGGACCGGCTCGGCATCCCCGTCCTGACCCTGTTCGGCCAGACCGAATGCGACGGCATCGCGATGGACAGCGTCGAGCAGCGCAGCCGCGGCGCGGCGGGACATCCGCACGACGCGATCGAGGTGCGGGTGGTGGACGAGAACGACCGCCCGCTGCCCGCGGGCGAAACAGGCGAGATCGTCTACCGCCCGCGTCGTCCGCACCTCACGGCCCTCGGCTACTGGCGCCGACCCGAGGCGACCGTCGAGGCATGGCGCAATTTGTGGTTCCACACCGGTGATTCCGGCCATCTCGACGCCGACGGCTTCCTTCACTTCGACGGCCGGCGGACGGACAGCTTCCGCCGGCGCGGCGAGAACATCTCGGTCTGGGAGCTGGAGCACAGCCTGAACACGGCTGACGGAGTCCGGGAGTGCGTCGCCATCGCGGTGCGCGACGAGCACGGCGGCGAGGACGAGATCAAAGTCTTCGTGGTCCCGGACGGCGACGACCTGGTGCCCGACGAGTTCGTGGCGCACTGCCGCAAGGTGCTTCCCCGGTTCGCGATGCCGAGATACCTGACGGTCACCGACGGCTCCGAGTTCGTGCGCAGCGCCGGGACCGGCGTGGTCCAGAAACATCTGCTCTCCCGCGACATCACGTCGCCCGACGTCATGGAGGTGCCGCGATGAGCACACCCGGCGGATTCAGCTGGGCGGACGCCCTGGACGCATTCGAGGTCCGCCGCGCGCAGGCTCGCAAGCTCGGCGGCGAACGGCGGGTCGCCCGGCAGAAGGACCAGGGCCGGTACACGATCCGCGAACGCATCGCCGCGATTTCCGACAGCTTCAGCGAGATCGGCGAATTCGCGGTCTTCGAGGAGCGCGACGCACTCGGCAACCGGCTCGGCACGCTGCCGTCGAGCTACGTGTGCGGACTGGCCAAAGTGGACGGTCGCCCGGTCGCGCTCGGCGGGGAGGACTTCACCGTGCGCGCGGGCGCCCCGCAGAGTTACCTCGACCGGATGAAGGGCGGGATGGGCGGCTTCGTCGAGGATCTCGCCCACGAGTACAAGATCCCGCTCCTGATGTTCGTGGAGGGCATCGGCGGGGACGTCGCGGCCCAGGAGGACAAAGGGCACACCTATCTCACCAGTTCCGTGAGCTGGACGCGTTCCTTCGAGCTTCTCGACGAGGTCCCGGTCCTCACGATGGTGAGCGGCGCCGCGGTCGGCGGCAGCGCGGCGCGGGCGGTGGCCAGCCACTTTTCGGTGATGACCAAGGATTCCGTGCTCTTCGCCGGCGGCCCGCCGCTCGTGCGGCGCGCGCTGGGCATCGACATCGGCAAGCACGAGCTGGGCGGCGGTCCCGTCGCGACCGCGAGCGGCGCGGTCGACAACCTGGCGCGGGACGAGGACGACGCGATCGCCCAGCTGCGGGCGGTGCTGAGCTATCTGCCGCAGAATGTCTGGCAGCTCCCGGAACGCACGTCCTGCGACGATCCGGTCGACCGCCGCGCACCGGAACTGCTCGAGATCATCCCGGAGAACCGGCGGCAGGCTTATCGCGCGGCCAAGGTGATCAAGGCCGTCGCCGACCGGGAGTCGTTCTTCGAGATCGGTTCCCGGTGGGGCAAGAGCCTGGTCACCGGTCTCGCCCGGATCGACGGGATGCCGATCGGCGTCCTCGCGAGCAATCCGCAGCATCTCGGCGGAGCGATGGACGCCGCCGCGGCGGAGAAACAGGTGCGGCTGATGAATCTCTGCACCACTTTTCACCTCCCGGTCCTCTACTTCGTCGACGTCCCCGGATTCATGGTCGGCCCGCAGGCGGAGCGGGCGAACGTCATGCGCTGGGGAGTGCGCGCGATCCAGTCGGTGGTCGAGGCGACGGTCCCCATCGTCACCGTGCAAGTGCGCAAGGCCTACGGCCTCGCCGTCTCCGCGACCTCGAACCCGGACCGGCTCGGGCTGCGCCTGGCGTGGCCGAGCGGCGAATGGGGCGACCTTCCGATCGAAGGCGGAGTGGAAGCCGCGTACCGGCGCGAAATCGAGGCGTCGGACGACCCCGTCGCGATGCGGGCACAGATCGAGGACCGCATGCGCTCGCTCGTCGATCCGTGGCGGACCGTCGAAGCGTTCGGCGTGGAGCACATGATCGATCCGCGCGAGACCCGCGAGGTCGTGGCCTCGTTCCTCGAAGCCAGCCAAGGTGCGCTCGCCGTGCAGACAAGGAAGAAACCATGAACGAAATCGTCGCCGACTGTGCGGCTGCAGTGTGGAAAATCGTTGTGACGACCGGAGACCAGGTCAGCGAGGGGGACGTGCTGCTCGTCCTCGAGTCGATGAAGATGGAGATCCCGGTCGAGGCCGAGGACGACGGCGTGGTGGCCAAGATCCACGTCGCCGAGGGAGCCGTCGTCTCCGACGGCGACGTGCTCGTGACCCTGGAGGACTGACTCGTGTTCGGCAAAGTCCTCGTCGCGAACAGGGGCGAGATCGCGGTACGCGTCATGAAAACGTTGCGGCGAATGGGAATCGCCAGCGTCGCCGTCCATTCCGACGTCGACGCGGGCAGCCTGCACGTCCGGACGGCCGACGAAAGCGTGCCGATCGGCGCGGCCCCGGTGGCCGAAAGCTATCTGAGGATCGATCGCATCGTCGAGGCCGCGCTGTCCACCGGGGCCCAGGCGATCCATCCGGGCTACGGCCTGCTGTCGGAGAATCCGGAGTTCGCCCGTGCGTGCGCGGCGGCCGGGCTGGTCTTCATCGGCCCGAGCCCGGATTCGATGGAGATGATGTCGTCGAAAATCCGGGCGCGGGAGACAGTTTCGGCAGCCGGCGTCCCGGTCGTTCCCGGGTGCACCGAACCGGTTCACCCCGGGCCGAAAGCGTTCGCGACGGCGGCGGCGATCGGTTACCCCGTCGCTGCCAAGGCGGCGAGTGGTGGTGGCGGGAAGGGGTTTCGGGTGGCCGGCGGTCCCGACGAACTCGCCGCCGCGGTCGAAGGCGCAGCGGGGGAGGGCGAGCGCTTCTTCGGCGACGCCACGGTCTACCTGGAGCGCTATCTCGAAGACCCGCGCCATGTCGAGGTGCAGATCATCGGCGACACGCACGGCAACATGGTCCACCTGTTCGAACGGGACTGTTCGGTCCAGCGGCGGCACCAGAAACTCGTCGAGGAAGCACCCTGCCCGCTGCTGACCGACGCTCAGCGCACCCGGCTGGGCGAGATCGCGGTGCGAGCGGCGCGAGCCGCGGACTACTTCTCGCTCGGCACCGTCGAAGGACTGCTCGCCGGCGACGACTTCTACTTCCTCGAAATGAACACCCGCGTCCAGGTCGAGCACCCGGTCACCGAACTCGTCACAGGCCTCGATCTGGTCGAGGAGCAGATCCGCGTCGCCGCGGGCGAACCGCTCGGCTTCGCCCAGTCCGGCGTGCGGATCACCGGCCACGCGATCGAATGCCGGATCAACGCCGAATCGGCCGCCAAAGGGTTCCGGCCGGGCCCCGGCCGGATCGAGCGGTTCGCCGCACCGTCGGGAGACCGGGTGCGGGTCGACACCGGCGTGGCCGAGGGGGACGCCGTGCCGCCCTACTACGACCCGCTGATCGCCAAGGTGATCACCTGGGGCGAGGACCGCGCCACCGCCGCCGCGGCGATGCGCAAGGCCCTCGACGAGACCGTCGTCGAGGGCATTCCGACGCTGCTCCCGTTCCATCGCGCGTTGCTGGCGAGCGAGGAGTGGGAGCGGGCGGGCACGTGCCGCGATCTGGTCGCGGACCGGGCATGGCTGAAGTCCACCGACGGCTGGGCGGACCGGTGCGAATGAAGGGTGCAATGTGCACCCCCGTGCGTTCGCGGACACCCCAGATGTGTGTGGCGCGAGCCGACGGCCATGTCGAACCATGGGCACCGCGCCGGGTGAGCGGTCCGGCGGACGGAGTTCGGGAGTGCACCCATGACAGGCAACGGAGCCTTCGGCGCCGCCGGACCGCGGCGGCCGGGCGGTCCGGGTTCAGCGCCGCGCCGAGCCCGCGGCGCTCATCGCGAGCGCCGACTCGACCCAGTCCCGGACCGGGGGAGCGACGGTGCGATCGCCGCCGTTCCACAGGTTCGAGCCGAGCACCTCGTAACTGGCGTAGCCGTCGATGACCGCCACGAGGTGGTCGCCGATCTCCCGCGCCCGGGACGTCGGCAGACCACGCGAATCCAGCGCCGCGCGCACGTGGTCCTCGACCGTCGAACGCCACGAGGTGAGGTAGTTGAGCATGTCTTCGCCGAGCTTGTCCGGGGAGCTGGCCGCTTCGGCGTAGAAGAACAGCGTGATCCGGGCGAAAGCCACCGACGGCCCGTCGAGCGGCAGGTGCGCGGTGAGGATGCGGACCAGCCGCTCGGCCGGCTCCAGTCCGGTCTCCTCGGCGATGGCCGCCAGCCGCTGTCCGGAGAGCCAGAACGTGTGCCGGAAGGCCAGCCGCAGAAGGTCGTCCCGGCCGCCGACGTAGTGGTTCAGCACGCCGGTTGACCAGCCGCTGCGGTCCGCGACATCGCGCAGGGTGACGGCGCCGACGCCGTCCTCGGCGACGATCGCCAGCACGGCGTCGGCGATCTCGGCACGCCGCTGGCGGTGGTCGACGATCTTCGGCATGCCCGTATTTAAACACAACCGTCTGACTTAAATACCGAGCAAGAGGGAGCGCGCCCATGACCGTGCCTGGCCCGTCTTCGAGAGACGGCGACGTCGACGCGCTGATCATCGGCGCGGGGCCGTCCGGAGCCACCGCCGCGCGGCTGCTGGCCGAGAGCGGGTTCCGCGTGACTGTCCTGGAACAGGGCGACTGGCCTGCCGCCGCCGACTATCCCAGCGACAAGCCCGAACGCGATCTGCTGGTCGCCGGTCCGTGGAATCCGAACCCCAACCACCGCGGCCGGCCGAGCGACTATCCGGTCAACGACTCCGATTCGGACGTGCATCCGCTCATGTTCAACGGGGTCGGCGGCAGCAGCATCCTGTTCTGGGCGGAGTGGCCGCGGATGATCCCGTCCGACTTCCGGGTGCGCACCCTCGACGGCGTCGCCGACGACTGGCCGCTCACGTACGAGGAACTGGAGCCGTATTACGACGCTGTCGACGAGATGATCGGCGTCTCCGGGCTGGGCGGCAACATCGCCTATCCGCCCGGCTACGTGCCTCCCCAGCCGCCGCTGCCCATCGGCCGCATCGGCCGGATCGCGGCCGAGGGCATGAACAAGCTGGGCATCGGCTGGTGGCCGGGAACGTCGGCGATCCTGTCGAAGGGCGTCGGTTCCCGCGGGCCGTGCGCCCGCTGGGGGACCTGCGGCAGCGGCTGTCCCGAGGGGGCGAAGGCGTCCTTCGACGTCGCGATGTGGCCCGGCGCGCTGGCGGCAGGAGTCAACCTGGTGACCGGGGCGCGGGTCCGCGAGATCACCGTCTCCGGTCAGGGCCTCGCGACCGGTGCGACGTGGATCGACCGCGCGGGAATCGAACAGCACACGGCCGCGCCGGTGGTGATCTTGTGCGCCAACGGGATCGGCACTCCTCGGCTGCTGCAGTTGTCCGCGTCGTCGCGGTTCCCGGACGGGCTCGCGAATTCCTCCGGCTACGTCGGGCGCAACCTGATGATGCACCCGGTGGCGACCGTGCTGGGCGAGTACGAGAAGGACGTCGAGCCCTGGCTCGGTCCGGAGAGCCATCCGATCTGGTCGATGCACTTCGCGGAGACCGATGCCAGCCGGGGCTTCCGCCGCGGGGCCAAGTGGACGGCTGTCGTGCTCCAAGGCCCGGTGGGGCTGCTCCAGCGGTTCGCGGAGCTGCCGCTCGCCGAGCGCAGCGGCACGGCCGGGCATGAACTCGTCGAGCGGCTCTACGGCCGGGCGTTCGAGATTTCGGCGTCCATTGAGGATCTGCCCGCCTTCGACAACCGGGTCGTCCTCGACGCGGATCTCGTCGACAGCGACGGCATTCCGGCGCCGAAGATCCGCTACACGATGTCAGACGAGAGCAAACGCGCGCTCGACTGGCATCTGGACCGGATCACCGAGGTCCACGAAGCGGCCGGGGCCGTCTCCGCCAAACGCGTGGACTTCGGGGGCGAGACCGGCTGGCACCTGCTCGGCACCGCCCGGTGCGGCACCGATCCGGCGACCTCGGTGGTCGACGGATACGGGCGGTCGCACGACGTCCCCAACCTTTACGTCTTCGACGGCAGCGTTTTCGTCACGTCGTCCTCGGTCAATCCGACGCCGACGATCACCGCCTTCGCGCTGCGCGCTGCCGAGCACCTCGTCGAAACCGCCGCCGGCCAAAGGATTCCGCTGTGATCGATTTCCCCGACGACCAAGCCCGCGCCGGCGCTGCGCGCCTCGCCGACCTGTGGTTTCCCGGCACCGGACGGTCGCCCCGGCTGACCGCCCTGCCCGGCTACGCCGCTCTCGTACACCGCGCGCTCCAGGCCAATCCCGACCTCGCAGCAGCCTTCATCCAAGCCGCCGAGCTGGCCGCCGCGGCCGGCGAACTCTCGGCCGAGGCAGTCGCGGACTGGCCGGCCGAACTCGCCGAAGCGGCCTTCTACTTCCTGGCCAGCACCTACTACATGGCACCCGAGGCACGCCGCGCGGTCGGCTATCCCGGCCAGGTCCGCAGGCCCTCGGCCGAGGCCACGCCCGACCAGTTGCTCGACGACGACCTGCTCGCCCCCGTGCTGGCGCTCGGCCCGACCTACCTCCCCACCCCGACCGAAGGATCCTGAGATGACCCCCGAGAAGATCCTGGCTGACGCGCAGCGGCGCATCGACGATCTGGCTCCGGCCCTGTACATCGGCGGCGGCTTCGTCCCGAGCGCGAGCGCCGAGACGATCGAGGTGACCAATCCCGGCACCGGCGCGCGGCTGGGGGTCGCCGCGAACGGCACCGCGGCCGACGTCGACGCCGCGGTGTCGGCAGCGCGCACCGCACTGCCTGCGTGGGCGCGGACGACGCCCGGAGCCCGCGCCGAGGCGCTGTTCCGCTTCGCGGACGTCGTCGACGAACACGCCGAACTGCTTGCCGCGCTCGAAGCGCTCAACGTCGGCAAGTCCTATGCGTACGCCACCTACGAGATTCCCCTGATCTCCGACTGTTTCCGCTTCATGGCCGGAGCCGCGCGAACCGCTCAGGCCCCGGCACCCGGCCAGTACGTCGCGGGCCAACTGTCCTATATCCGGCGCGAACCCGTCGGCGTGATCGGCGCGATCACGCCGTGGAACTTCCCCTTGCTCATGGCGGCCTGGAAGATAGCGCCGGCGCTGGCAGCGGGGAACACGATGGTGCTCAAGCCGTCCGTGCTCACCCCGCTCAGCACCCTCGTCCTGGCCGGCCTCGCCACCGGGGTCCTGCCGGACGGCGTGCTCAATGTCGTGACCGGCACCGGCGCGACAGTCGGCCGTGCGATGAGCCACCACGACGGCATCGACATGATGGCGCTGACCGGCGGCGTCGGTTCGGGCCGGCAGGTCGCGGCGGGCGCCGCGACCACGGTCAAGCGGGTCCATCTCGAACTCGGCGGCAAAGCGCCCGTGGTGGTGTTCCCGGACGCCGACCTCGACCTCCTCGTGCAGACGCTGATCGCCGTCGGCTACGGCAACGCCGGCCAGGACTGCGGCGCCGCGACGAGGGTGATCTGCCACGAGGACGTTCGGGACCGGCTCCTGGAAGCGCTCACCGCGGCCGCCCGGCAGCTGCGCAGCGGGAACGCCGCGGCAGGCGAGGAGTTCGAACTCGGACCGTTGATCAGCGGGGCCCATCGCTCCCGCGTCGCGGCGATGGTGGACCAGGCGCGTCAGGACGGCGCCAGGGTCGTCCTCGGCGGCGAAATGCCCGCAGGCCCCGGCTTCTTCTACCCGGCGACGATCCTCGCCGACGTCGCTCCCGGAACGGAGATGGCGCGCGAGGAGGTGTTCGGCCCGGTGATCTCGGTGGAGACGTTCGCCGCCGAGGCGGAGGCGCTGAGCAAGGCGAACGACGTCGAATACGGTCTCGCGGCATCGGTGTGGACTCGCGACCAGGCCCGCGCGCTCCGGTTCACCGAGGAACTGGCGTTCGGCTCGGTCTGGGTCAACTCGCACCTCAGCTTCGCCAGCGAAATGCCGTGGAACGGCTTCGGGAAATCGGGCTACGGCCGCGACAACTCCGCCTACGCCCTCGACGACTACACGCGCACCAAGCACGTGATGCTCCCGATCGGAACGCCGGACGGCTCCTGAACACCGGGCCCGGTGCACTCTGCACCAGACCCGTCCCCACGACGCCACTGATGTGCGTGGCATCGGCCATATCCCTTGGCGCAGCATGACTTCCTGGCCGGACGACCGGCCTGAGCAGATCGAGACGAGGAGTCACCATGGCCGGCAACGACGCCCGCCCCGAGGCCGCCGACATCGTCATCATCGGAGCAGGAGTCTCCGGCGTGGGATCGGCGTGCTACCTCAGGGACGCCTTTCCCGGCAAGAAAATCGTCGTGCTCGAAGGGCGCGGCCGGATCGGCGGCACGTGGGACCTTTTCCGGTATCCCGGCGTCCGCTCCGACTCCGAACTCCACACCTACGGCTACCAGTTCAAACCGTGGAGCCACGAGCACGCGATCGCGGACGGGCACCTGATCCGCGAGTACCTCGAAGAAACCGCCGCCGAGCACGGTGTCGACGACCTGATCCGCTACCACCACCAGGTCGTGTCGGCCGACTGGTCCAGCGCCGAGGGCGCCTGGACGTTGCAGGTCCGGGTCGCGGTCCCCGGCCAGAAGCCGAAAACTGTGCCCCTGAAGACCAAATGGGTCTACGGCGCCACCGGCTACTACCGGTACGACGAGGGTTTCACGCCCAGCTTCGAAGGTCGCGAAGACTTCGAAGGCGACATCCTGCACCCGCAGTTCTGGCCCGAAGACTACGACTACGCGGGCAAGAAGGTCGTCGTGATCGGCAGCGGCGCGACCGCCGTCACCATGGTTCCCGCGATGACGACCGGCCCCCGCGCGGCCGAACACGTCACGATGCTGCAGCGCACCCCCACTTACATCATGACGCTGCCGCGCATCGACAAGATCTCCCAGGCTCTGTACCGAATTCTCGGGCTGCGGCGCGGATACGCGGCCACCCGGTTCAAGAATGTGTGGCGGGACTTCTTCTTCGTCGGGTACCTGCTCAAATTCCCGAACTCCGGGCGGAAACTGATGCGGAACCTGACCAAGAAGGCATTGCCTAAGGGCTACGCCGTCGACACGCACTTCAACCCGCCGTACAAACCCTGGGAACAGCGCCTGTGCATGACTCCCGACGGAGACTTCTTCAAGGCGATCTCCGCGGGCAAAGCGTCTGTCGTGACGGACACGATCGAACGCTTCACCAAATCCGGCGTCCTGCTCGCCTCGGGAGAGGAGATCCCCGCGGACGTGATCGTCACTGCCACCGGGCTCAACATGTGCATGTTCGGCGGGATCCCGCAGACGGTCGACGGGCGGAAACTGGACGTCGGTTCCTGCGTGACCTATCGCGGGATGCTGTTGTCCGGCCTGCCGAACTGGTCTTTCGCCTTCGGGTACACGAAATACTCGTCGTGGACGCTCAAGGTCGGCCTGACCGTGCAGTACGTCATCCGGCTGATCCGGCACCTGGACGCGCACGGCTACACCAAAGCCATGCCGGTGGCCGAACCCGGAATGGCCACCGAACCGCTGCTCGACCTGAACGCGGGCTACGTGACCCGCAACGCGGACAGCATGCCCAAGCAGGGCACCAGGCTGCCGTGGCGGATGCTCACGTCGTACCAGGCCGACAAACGACTGCTCAACGGCCCGCTCTACGACGAGCACCTGCAGTTCAGCGCCGCCGGCGATCAGCAGGCGGCCCGTGCCGCCTCCTCGAGCAAGGAGCAGGTGCGATGAACACCGCGACCACCACCCGGATCTCGGCCGGGGACTGGGTACAGCGACAGCTCGGGATCGGTATGGGCAAACTCCCCCCGTCGCTGGTGAAGCGACTGGTCAAGGTGCCCGTGAACGCGGACGGCGAGCAGATGGCCCCCGAGATCGCGATGCTCATGTCCGTCGTGGCGAAAGCCCCCGATTTCAGCGACCTCAGCCCCGTCGAGGCGCGCGCCGCCGAACTGAAGGACGCGGCGATCTACGGCGAGCGCCCGCTCCCGATGAACGTCGTGGAGGAACTGCGGCTGCGCGGCGGGCTCGCAGCGACCCGGTACCGTGCACGCGCCGCCTCCGCCGGGCTCATCGTGTTCTTCCACGGCGGCGGGTTCGTGCTGGGCAGCCGGGCGGTTTACGACGGCCCGGTGCGCTTGATCGCCCATTACACGGGTATGGACATCCTGTCCGTCGAATACCGCCTCGCGCCGGAAAACCCTTATCCCGCACCGCACAACGACGCGATGGCAGCCTGGGAGTTCGCCGTCGCGCACGCCGCCGAGTGGGGCGTCCCGGACGGTCGCATCGTCGTCGCGGGCGACAGCGCGGGAGGGAACCTCGCGGCGGTTCTTGCTCAGAAGCTGCGCGATTCCCGGGTGAAGCCGGCACTGCAGGTGCTGATGTATCCCGTTACCGACCTGGCCGGCTCCCGGCCCTCGAACCGCGAGTTCGCCGACTCGCCCGCGCTGACCGCCAAGCAGATCGCGTGGTTCACCGATCACTACCTGCCGCCGTCGGTCGAACGCGCCGACCCTCGTGTGTCGCCGCTGTTCGCCGAAGACTTGACCGGACTGCCGCCCGCTCTGGTGACTGTCGCCGGTTTCGATCCGCTGCGCGACGACGGCCTCGCGTTCGCCGCCAAGCTGACCGAAAGCGGCGTCCCGACGCAGCTGGTCAGGGAACCGGGCCTGGTGCACGGCTACCTCTCCTACACCGCGCTCAGCGCGACCAGCCGGGACGCGGTCAGGCGCGTCGCGTCCGCCATCACGTCGGCCCTGGCCTGAACGCACCCGATGAACCCCGGGCCGGGCGCCGGGACCGCACCCGCCGCCCGGCCCGGACACCACGCCGCCGACTGGAGCCGCCATGCTGAACCTTTCCGTCCTCCTGGAGGACTCCGCCCGCAACCATCCCGACAGAACCGCGCTGGTGCTGGACGAGAAGCGCATGACCTACCGCGAGGTCGACGCCGCGGCGAGCCAAGTGGCGAACCTCTTGGCCGAGCGCGGCATCGCATCGGGGGACAAAGTCGCTCTCAGCTGCCCGAACCGGCCGGAGTTCGCGATCGTCTACTACGGAATCCTCAAGGCGGGCGCGATCGTCGTGCCGCTGAACGTCCTGCTCAAGCGGCGCGAGATCGCCTACCACCTCGCGGACGCCGGCGCCGTCGCGTACTTCTGCTTCGAGGGCAGCGCGGAACTCCCCATCGGTCAAGAGGGGCGTCAAGCATTCGACGACGTCGCCGCCGTCGAGCATTTCTTCCTGATCGCCGCCGCCCCGGAGACGAGCACGGCCGCGGAAACGTTGCACGAGGCTCTCGCCGGACAACCGGAAACGTTCGAATCCGCCGGCACCGAAGCGACCGACACCGCCGTCATCCTCTACACCTCCGGCACGACGGGCCAGCCGAAAGGCGCCGAGCTGTCGCACGGAAACACGATGCTCAACGTGCTCACCCTGAACCGGATCCTCCGGAACCGGCCGGCCGGCGACAGCCATGTGGTGTGCTTGCCGCTTTTCCACACCTTCGGCGCCACCGCCCAACTGCACGCCGGCTTCTCGACCGCGGCGACGCTCCACCTGGTGCCCCGTTTCGACGCAGGCCGCGTCGTCCGCCTGATGTCCGAAGAGGACATCACCTTCTTCGCCGGCGTCCCCACGATGTGGTGGGGGCTGCTGCGGGAGCTGGGCCCTGACGTCGACGTCGCCCGCATCGTCAAGAACCTGCGCATCGGAATGTGCGGCGGCGCACCCCTGCCGGTCGAGCTGATCAAGGAGATCGACACCCGGCTCGGCGTGCGGGTCATCGAGGCCTACGGGCTGTCCGAGACCTCGCCGCTCGCGACGATCGGCGATCCCGGCGCCCCGCCCCGCCCCGGCTCCATCGGCAAGCCGGTCTGGGGCGTTCAGCTGAAACTGATCAAGTCCGACTGGACCGAGGTGACCGGTCCGGGCGAGGTCGGCGAGATCGCGGTCCGCGGGCACAACGTGATGAAGGGCTATCACGGCAGGCCCGAAGCGACCGCCGACGCCATCCGTGACGGCTGGTTCCGCACCGGCGATCTGGCCCGCCGCGACGACGACGGCTGGTACTACATCGTCGACCGAGCCAAAGACATGATCATCCGGGGCGGGTACAACGTGTACCCGCGGGAGATCGAGGAAGTGCTGCTGACCCATCCGGCGGTGTCCCTCGTGGCTGTCGTGGGCGTCCCGCACGACAGCCACGGCGAAGAGGTCAAGGCGTTCGTGATCCCGCGCGACGGCGCCGAGGTGACGCCGCGCGAGCTAGTGGAATGGAGCAAAGAACAGATGGCCGGCTACAAATACCCGCGGCTCGTCGAGATCGTCGACTCCCTGCCGACGACCGCCACGGGCAAGATCCTCAAACGGCGGCTGCGATGACTCGCCCGCCCCGGCACGATGTGGCCGTGCTCGGCTGCGGATTGATGGGATCGGCACTGGCGCGGAGGTTCGCGTCCGGCGGCCTCGCGGTGACGGCCTGGAACCGCACGGCGCGCCGGGCCGAGGCGCTCGCCGCCGACGGCGTCCGGCCGGCCGCGTCCGTCGAAGACGCGGTGGGGAGCACCGGACTGGCTGTCGTCTGCATGTCGGATGTCGACGCGTCCCGGGCCGTGCTCGCATCGGCTTCCAGCCTCGCCGGGCGCACAGTGGTCAATCTCAGCGACGGAACCAACGACGACGTCGAAGCGCTGGCGAGCTGGGCAGGAGAGCAAGGGGCTTCATTCCTGGACGGGTCGACCTTGTGTTATCCCGACCAGATCGGCGAACCGGGCGCGATGGTGGCATTCTCCGGCCCCTCCCCGGTGTGGGCGCGGCACGAGCCTGTCCTGATGCTGCTCGGCGGGCGTTCGCGGCACGTGTCGGACGAGATCGCCGGCGCGAAGGAACTGTACCTGGGTTGCGGCGCCTTCTTCGTGACCGCGATGAGCGGGTTCGTCGAATCGGCGGCGTGCCTGCTGCGGCGGGGTCGAACGCTCGAGGAAGTCCGGTACGCCACGCTGCACGGCATCGAGGTGCTGCGCCATGCCGCCGAGGAGGCGGCCGCCGCGATCGAGTCCGGGCGGCACGACACGGACCAGGCGACGATCCATGTCTTCGCCGAGGGCGCCCGGAGGGCACTGGGAGAGCTGGAGAGCGCGGGCGTCGACTTGTCGGTGACGACCGCGGTGTCGAAGAAGCTCGACGCCGCGGAGCGCGCCGGGATGGGGCACCTCGGGTTCTCCGCGCAGGCGTTGCTTTAAGCCCGCTGCTCGCCGCTCTGCAGCTCCACCAGGGCCAGTGCGGTGTCGACAGCGGCCGGGTTCCGCGCGAGCGGGCGCGGGAGCAGTTCGTCCACCCGGACCAGACGGCGGTCGATCGTGTTGCGGTGCGCGAACAACCGGTCGGCCGCCTTCGAGATGTTGAACTGTTCGGCGATGAAGACCCTGACCGTGTCGCGCAGCACCCGGTCGGCGGTTGCCAGTTCGCCGAGAGTGTCCGCGACGAACTGACGCGCCTCGGCGAGATCGTTGGTCAGCAAGGAGACGAGCTGCACGTCCTCGAAATGGACGGCACGGCATCCGGACCGAAGGCGCGTCAGCAGCGACTGCGCCGCGTCGGCGTCGAGGTGGCTGCGCCGGAAGCCGTGCACGTCCGGCGCCGGCCGTCCCAGGGCGATCCGCACGTGGGGGACATCCGCCACGATCTGGTCGAGGTCTGTTCGGGAGGGCGCGGAACTCCCCGGAATCCACATCCACAGCGTCGTCGTCCCCGCGACGAGCGTCAGGCGGCGCGCGGCGCCCGCGGCGCGCATGACCCGCTCCGCCGCGTCCTCGAGGAAGGCGAGCTGATCGGGGGAGTCGCCCCAGAGGATCGCCGCCACATGATGTCCGGTGAGCGCGTAGCCGAGCTGGGCTTCCGCCCGGGGCCGGGCGATCGGGGCGCCGCGGAGCAGCAGTTGCACAGTCGCCAATCGCTCGCTTTCCGGCCCCTCGGCAAGCTCCGCCCGCGCCTCGTCGATGTACGCCGCGACCGCGGCCATCGAGTCGTCCACGTACGTCACCAGGGAATCGCCGGATATCTCGACCAGCTCGCGAAGCTCGTCCTTGTCGTCGGTCGTGTCGAAGCAGAACCGCAGCCATGCGGACCAGTTGACTCGCTGCGACGCCCGCCATGCCTCGACGTCGTTCGTGTCCATTCCGCGGAGCGCGAGGTCGCGTGCGTAGTGCCGGGTGTCGGGGATCATCGCCGTCTCGACCCGGCAGCCGGGATCGTCAATGTTCGCGATCAGCCAATGGGCCAAAGTGGACGCACAGTAAACACGGTCCATTTCGGACAGAATCGGGTCTTGTGCGAGGGCGCGCTCGCGCAGGCTCCGCTGGCCCGCGGCCCACATCTCGTGCGCGATCTCGGCCTGGTGCACCTGCATCTTGGCCGCGGCGGCGCGAAAAAGCTCGCGCGTCCGCTGGCTCCGTTCGTCCTCCGCGTCCACGGTTGCCTCCAAACCCGAGCCGGACGAACAGCCTAGGCGCAGAGGCGGCGGCCGTCACGAGTGCAGAGTGCACCGAACCGTCGGCCAGCGCGGTGTTCCTTGGTGTAGGTCGCTGCCCTTGGCGCGAGCAAGGTGGTGTGGCCAGCCAGTCGCTTCCCGAGGAGGAGAACCCGTGTCCAGTGCCAAGCTCGCCCGCTACGTCCAGAGGATGAACGAGATCTGCGCCGCTGTCGCTGCCCACGACCTCGACAAGGTGCTCGAGTACTTCGACGACGAGTGCGTCGTCGTCAACGGCGCGGGCGGGACAGTCGGCGACAAATCGGCCTTGGCCCCGGGATTCGAGGAAATGTTCGCGACCTTCCCTGACTGGACCCCGCGAGTGGCGGCGTCTTTCCTGGAGGGCGACACGATCGGCGTTCTTTTCGAAGTGACGGGAACGGCCGGTGGCACCGGCCCGAAGGTGACCTGGATCGGCACCGGCTACTCAACCTTCGACCCGGAAACCCTGAAGATCGTCCGCGACGTCTACTTCATGGACGAGGCGGCACTGGAGCAGAAGATCAACGACGCCGCGCTGACCGGCTGACCGCGGGCAGGCCCAGCAACCCCGCCAGCTCTATCGCACACCGCGACGACCACTGCGGACAAGCGGCTGAGATACCTGACGAGCCGCCGCGGCACGGCAGTTCGCTGGCCCTGCGCAGCCGCAACGAGTGATCGTCGACCGCGAACGCGATTTCGAAGCTGAGGCCCCATGGATTCCTGACCCGCAGCCTCACCGCCGGGCGGGAGGGTCGGAGGGGCACGGGCAGCCAGTTCGCCTGTGCGTGACGTTCATGTACGTGCTGATGCGCGCGTTCGAGGTGGACTACACGGCGGCGCGGGATGCTTCGCGGTGGCACGAGTTCCATGGCGGTCCGCGGGCGTTGTCGGACGCTGATCTGGAGAAGCTGCTCGCTCCGTGGCTCGCCCGCTGAATACTTCGCGTGCGTGCGGCTGATTGACGAAGTCTGGACGTACGAGACGCGTGACCGCGCCGCACCGGCTGTCCCACAGCACGAGAACGGCTTTCACCGCGCCTGGCGAAATGCCGCCGGTGCAATCGCCGGCGGGCGACCTGAGTATGCGGTTCCACGGCACGTTCATCGGAGTCGATCGCTTAAGGCCCGAACCCAGAACCTGCGGATCAAAAAGATGTCGCTTGGTGCTTGAATGTGCAGGTGGCAGCCGTTCCCCGCGGGTGTGCGAATGTCAGCTGATTCATGCGGTGTCGGGCACTGCGTCGGCACGCGAGCCCATTCTGGGCACATCGGCAGCGCAAGGATCCGCGCCAATGGGCCGGCGGATGTGTCGGCCGTTCATGGCTGTCGCGGGGTGAGACCGGTGAGCAGCGTGCCGATCAGGGAGTCGGCGAACTCTCGGGTGCTCGGCCTTTTCTCGGCCGGGTCCGTGAAATGGCCGAGGAACGCGCGTTCGAGGCACGCCCCCAGCAGCAGCCCGGCCGCGGTCCCGGGATTGATGTCGTTGTTGATGCGGCCGAGTTCCTGCTCGGTTCCGAGGTAGGCGGCGACCGCGCGGCCGACGGCCTGTGGCCCCGCTCCGCGGCTGCGCAGTGCGGCGCGGTGGGCGTCGAGCAGTGCCGGTTCGGAGAACAGCGAGGCGGCCATCGGGAAGCCTTGTTCGTAGAAGTCGGCGGCGGCCAGCACTACCTCGCGCAGCACGTCTTCGACCGGTTCCTTGCCTGCCCGGTCCGGCAGTCCGGCGAGCACCGGGGCGAGGTTGGTGGGGCCGCGTTCGCCGAGGACCGCGACGAAGAGGTCCGTCTTGTCGCGAAAGTGCTTGTACAGCGCCGCTTCCGAGAAGCCGGCGGCCTTGGCGATCTCCTTGGTCGTCGCGCGGGCCAGCCCTCGGGTCCGGATGACCTCGGCGGCGGCGACGACGATCCGGTCTCGCGTGTCCACGACCACTCCTCTTGACGTTGGTGAGTGCTTACTAACTATAGTGGTTAGTGAGCACTCACCAACCAGAGGGAGCCGACCATGAAGCTTGTGATCTTCGGCGCGACCGGGGGCACCGGAACCCGCGTCGTCCAGCAGGCCTGCGCCGCTGGGCACGACGTCACCGCCGTCGTGCGGAACCCGGCCGCGCTGGAAGCCCGGCCGAACTTGACCGTGCTGCGGGCGGACCTGATGGACGCGGCCGCGATCGGCCCGGCTGTCGCGGGGCGCGATGCCGTCATCTCGGCGGTCGGGTCGCGCGAGGGCCGGACGCCGACGACGGTGTGCGCGGACAGCGCCTCGGCGATCATCGCCGCGATGCGCGAGCACGGCACGCGGCGCCTGGTCGTGGTCAGCAACAGCGGCATGCACGTCGACGAGGCGGACGGGCCGGTGACCCGGCTCGTGGTCAAGCCGATCCTCGGCAGGATGCTCCGGCACTCCTTCGCCGACATGCGCCGGATGGAAGACCTGGTGCGCGACAGCGGGCTCGACTGGACGATCCTCCGGCCGCCGATGCTCACCGACGGACCGCGCACCGACCGCTACCGCACTGCGACCAACCGGAACGTGCGAGGCGGAAACCGGGTGTCGCGCGCCGATCTCGCGGATCTGATGCTGCGCTGCCTTGCCGACGAGCTCGCCGTCCGGGCGAGCATCGCCATCGCCAACTGACCGACCGCAGACAGGATCACACCCACATGCGCACGAAGATCTTCACCAAGAAGCGCGTCACCGTCGCGGCGTGCCTGCTGCTGGCCGCCGCACTGGGCGCGGTCGGCACCGCGGGATACCTCGCGTTCCTGCGCTCACCGGCCAACACGCCAGCAGAGGCCTGCGCCGACCGGACCGCGTCCCGCACCCGGCCCGTCGTGGTCAGCGCCGGTGCCAGCATGACCCAGGGCACCCTCGGCGCCGACTGGGTCGGCGCGTTGCGCGGCAGACCGGACCTGGCGGGATACGAGTTCGTCAACGCCGGGGTCAACGGCGACACCAGCTCCGGCCTGCGCGCCCGCGTCGACACCGACATCGTGGCGTGCCGGCCCGCGGCGGTGACGATCCTGGTCGGAGCCAACGACGTTCGCAGCGGCACCCCGCTGGACCAGTACCGCGACGACCTCACCGCGATCGTCCACCGGCTCCAGGCCCAGACGACCGCCCGGATCTCCCTGATGTCGTTGCCGCCGCTCGGAGAGGACCTGACCACCGAGATCAACCGCACGCTGGCCCGGTACAACGCCGCGATCAAACAGATCGCCATGCAGACCGGAGCGGACTACGTGCCGGCGTACGAACGAATGGCCGACATCCTCGCCCGATACGGCGACCGCCAACCTTACGGCTTCACCTTTCCCCTGGCACTCTCCGCGGCGACTCGGCACTACGTGTTCGGGCAGAGCTGGGACGACATCGCCAGCAACGGCGGCCGGGAACTGCTCATCGACCACATCCACCTCAGCGATCGCGGAGCCGCGCAGATCACCGAACTTGTGGCGAACTGGCTGACCCCAACCCCGACCGCCTCGCCCGCAGCCCGGTGACTGCGGCAGCCGACCCCCTCGCACGAACGTCGCCTGAGAACACCGAACTGACCCATAACGCCAACCGGAAAGGACGCAAACCCGCCGCAGCGAAGCACTCGCTCAACCGTCCTCTTTCTCCAGCGCCACAATGGTTTTCCTGCTCGGTGCGCAGGGAGAGCCCACCGCGAGCCAGGAACGGATGTGGCTGGCTCGCGGTCGCGCTGGAGGGAATCGGGCGTGACCCCCGCGGTCGAGCGGATCATCGAGGAGACCGACCTCGAATCGGCCGACCGGGTGCAAGAGGCCATCGGGCTGTCCCGGGAAAGCGAGCACAGCGAGGAACCGAACCAGATCATCCGGATCGACAGGCCCCGGTAAGCGACCGTCCCAGGCTCGGGTTTATCGGTCACTCGGCATGTCGCTGACTGCCTTTCACCAAGCGAGTAAACCTCTTCGTCGCGGGCGCGAGTTCCTCGACCTTCAGCGCCGCGAGCACGCCGAACGACACCGCGAGCCCGACGAGGCCCTGCAGGATCAGCTTGACCCACACGGTCGCCCGGCCCCCGGTGTCCGGCACGAGCCAGCCGGCGGCGACGGCCGCGGCGACGCCGAGTCCGCTCGCGACGACCGTGAACAGGATGACCCCGAGCACCCGCTTGCTGCGCAGGTTGCCGAGGCTCGCCCACAACCAGACCTGGCCCATGATCGCGCCGACCACGAACGTCAGGGAGTTCACCAGCATGGAGCCCAGCACGATGTCGCGCGCGTCCAGCAGCACCGGGCACAGATACAGCAGCGGGATCTTCACCACGGTCATCACGACCATGATCAGCGTCGGGGTGCGCGCGTCCTTCATCGCGTAGAAGACCCGCAGCTGCAACATGACCAGCGCGTACGGCAGCAGCCCGAACGACGAGATCGCCAGTGCCTCGCCGAGCCGGCCCGCCTCGGCCGCGGAGTTCGCGCCGCCGCTGAACAAGGCGACCCCGATCGACCCGCCCACCACCGTCAGCACCGCGGCGATCGGCACCAGCATCACGGTGGAGATGCGCGACCCGTAGGAAAGATCGGCCACGACCTTGCGCACATCGCCGTCCGCGGCGTTGCGGGACAGCCGCGGCATGATCGCGGTCAGCAGGGACACCCCGATCACGCCGTAGGGCAGCTGGAACAGCAGCCAGGCGTTGGAATAGATGGTCACCCCGCCCGCGTCGCCGCTGGTCAGCACCCGGGTGTTGACGGTGAGGCCGACCTGGCTGACCGCGACGTAGCCGAGGATCCACAGAGCGAGGCCGCCGAACTCCTTCATGCGCTTGTCGATGCCCCAGCGCCACTTGAAGCGGAACCCCGTCCGCAGCAACGGCGGGACCAGCAGCGCCGCCTGCACGGCGATGCCCAGCGTGACGCCGATGCCGAGCACGAGCAGCTTCGGGTCGCTCATGCGCACGGGATCGGTCGAGATCTTGCCCGGCATCAGCATGAACAAACCCAGGGTCGCGATGACGACGACGTTGTTCATCACCGGAGCCCACGCCGTCGGGCCGAAGATGTGCTTGGCGTTGAGGATCGCCGACAGCAGCGCGAACACGCCGTAGAAGAAGATCTCGGGCAGCAGCAACCGGGCGAACGCGTTGGTCAGCGCGGAGTTGGCGTGTCCGCCCTGCTCCGTGTACAGCGAGGTCAGCGCTGGTGCCGCGGTCACCGCGAGGACGGTGCCCGCGGCCAGGACCGTCAGGCCGACCGTGAGCATTCGCTGCGTATAGGCCGCGCCGCCGTCGGGATCGTCCTGCGACCGCACCATCAACGGCACCACGACGCTGCTGAGCACGCCGCCGAGCAGCAGTTCGAAAACGACGTTCGGCAGCGTGTTGGCGATGTTGAACGAGTCGTTCTCGACGCCGGTGCCGACCGCCCACACGAGCATGAGCTTCCACAGGAAACCGGTGATTCGGCTGACCAGCGAGGCGACGGCCATCTTCCCGCTGGACTTCGCGATCGACGGCGGTGCCGCCTTCGGCTCGACGCGCGGCACGCGCACGGTGGCCTCGCCGGCCGGTGCACTGCTGGCCGGCGCGCCGCTGGGCAGCCGCGGCAGCATCCGGGGGACGAGCGAGTCGTACGGGCGCAGCACGTCCGGGTCGGCGACCGGCCATCTCGAACTCGCCGGGACCCCGCCGACGCGCGGAATGAAGATCGTCGCGTCGGGATCGTTCGGAGCCAGCGGCGGCGCGCCGAAGGGCATGCTGTCCTGCTGGCGCTCCTGCTGCCACGGCCGGACCAGCGGCCGCCGCTGCCAGGGAGGCGGCTGGGGCTGGGGCTGCTGGCCGCGCGGTGGCAGCCGCCTGCGATAACCGTTCGCCCCCGGCGGGATGCGGAGGGTCTGGTGGTCAGGGCTCTGCTCAGGCGGCGGGCGCCGCTTGACGCGTTCGGCGGGACGCTCTGGCGGCCACTCCGGGTCGCTGTCCAACGTGTGCCCCATCGTCAACGGTCGATTCGAACCCCAAGGGTAGTCAGTCCGCGCGCCGCGGTGGCTGATCCGGGGAGAGATTTACTTCTCGGTAAGCACCATGAGAGCGGCCCCTGCTGGCGAGGGGCTCGAGACGGACCGGTAGCACGAATGCCATGGCGAAGCTGATCGAAGAGCGCGTGGAGGACGAAGGATCTCCAGGCGGAGCGGGAACCGAACTCCGTGCTTGACCAGTGGGCACGGAGACCGCGTTGGTGCAGGTATGTTGCATCTGCGTGATCGGCTACTCGCCCGCGGCGGGATTCGTGATCACGGTGATCATCGACCGCGTGGATCATTCGGGCATCAATGCCTGGAAGACCAACGGTGCCGACCTGCGTGCGTACCGAGCGGCACTGGGAGGAGAGGACGATGCGTCATGACTGAGCCCATGAGCCGCGAGCAGGTGCTGGCCGGGATTCGGGGAGAGATCGCCGAGCAGGAAGCCTCGGCGCGGCGGGAAGCCGATCCGGTCAGGCGCGAGCGCATGCTGCGGCACGCACGCTCCCGCCAGAACCACGCAGAGGAAGAAGCGGACGCGGTCGCTGCTGATATCGCCGAGAACGAGCAGTCCGCGCTGTCCCTGCGGGTACCGTCATCGCTCGCGGCCGCGTTGAAGGCGCGCGCCGCGGCGGAGCAGATTCCCACCTCCGCCCTGGTGCGGCGGATCCTCGCCCAAGCGGTGCAGCGCTCGGATGCGCCGGTGCTCACCGTCGAACAAGTCGAGCAGATCGCCCGACGGGTCTACCGCGAATCCGTCTGAGTTCGGCGAACAGCCCGAACTCCGCTGGCTGAGGGGTTGGGCGCGGCGAGCGAGCCTTGGCCGATCGCCCGCTGATCTCGGCTGCGGATTAATGCGGCTGCCAGCCGGTGTTGCGGCCCATCAGGTGCAGCAACCAGTCCTGCCGCGACGCCGATTCGCCGAGCGTCTCCGGAGCGGCGAAGAACCGGTGCGTCGTGTCGGCGGCGACGGGGGATTCCGCCAGTCCGGCGTAGATCGTTTCGAGGTTGTCGCTGATCCATGTGACCAGGCCCGGGTCGAGGCGGTCGTCGACCTCAAGGGCGCGCGCGAGATCCCACGCATGAATGGCGGAATCCGTGGCGCGCACGGCCAGCGCTTGGCGGCCGGTCACTTGGCCCAGCGGATAGTCGAGCACCCGGTCCAACGCGCCGGGACGGCTGAAGGCGTCGGCGACCAGCCGCATCGACGCGGTGTACGCGCCGAGTGGGTCGTCGCCTAGGGCGTCGGCGTCGCGCATGTGCAGGAAATTCTCGCGGGTCCCGCCAGCGAGCAGGTCGACGTAGTTGAGATTTCCTCGGACCATGTGGTTGACGAGCTGACGGATGTTCCATTCCGAGCAGGGCGTCGGGGCCGTCCACTGTTCGGGCCGGACGGACCGCAGGCGCTGGTCGAATTCGGTGCTGGCAGCCAGAAATCGGCCGAGGACATTGGTCATGCCTGCCAGTCTTTCGCCACGAGGACGCGTCAGCTGGCGAAAATCCGACGTCGCGCTACTGCCCGATGAACGCGGTCAGCGCCGCCACGACCGCGGCGGGTTGTTCGTCCGGAATGAAGTGTCCGGAATCCGGGATGACGACACCCGTCACGTTGTCTGCCCAGGGGCTGATGGAAGCGGCCATGTCGGGGATCGAGCCGTGGGAGCTGGAGATTCCCAGGACCGGGACGGTCAGGTGCTGCCGTTCGAGAGCGGCGTGGTTCTTGCGCGCCGATTCCGCGGCATCGCGGTAGTAGGCGAGCGACGCCCGGAGTCCTCCTTCGGCGGCGAGAGCGGCGGCGTAGTGGTCGATTTCGGTGCTGTCGAAGGGGCTCAGCGCTTTGGCCTTCAAGAACCAGTCGACGTATTCGCGCTCGCGACCGGTGAGGAGGGTTTCGGGGAGATCGGGCACCAGGTGGAACGCGAAGTGCCAGGTTTTCCAGGCGCGGTCGGGGTCGGTGGGGATGGAGTCCGGGAGGGTGATTCCGGGGATGCCGGCGTCCAGCAGCGCGAGGCCGTGCAGGCGGTCTTCGTGCTTCAGGGCCAGCGAGAAAGCCACCCAAGCCCCGACGTCGTGCGCGGCCAGCCAGTATTTCGGCACCTCGAGCGCGGTCAGCGCGGCTTGGATCCGCGAGGCGACGGTGTGCGTGTCGTAGCTGTCGTGGGGGCGGTCGGAGTGGCCTTGCCCTGGCAGATCGATCGCGATGACGCGGAAGCGTTCGGCGAGGCCCGGCATCGCTTTGCGCCAAGCCCACCAGGTCTGCGGGAATCCGGCGAGCAGGACGAGAGGGGGGCCAGCCTGCGGACCGCCTTCCACGGCGTGGAGGCCCTCGACCCAGCGGTGGGTGAAGCCCGGCAGGTCATACAGCGGCAATTCGGGGAGCGCGGCGGCAGTCATGGCCCCAGCGTAGCTCATCTTGAACCGGACAGTTCAAGATGAGCTACGCTGGGTGCGACGGCGAGAGAACGGGGTGCGTGGATGGCCGGGAAGAAGCAGTTCGACGTGGACGTCGCGCTCGACGCGGCGATGGTCCAGTTCTGGCGGGCCGGGTACGCGGACACTTCTCTCGACGACCTCTCCCAGGCGACCGGTCTGAACCGCAGTTCCATCTACTCCTCGCTCGGGGACAAGGACTCGCTCTACCTGCGCTGCTTGGATCGCTACGCCGCGCGTTACGGAGACCGGTACGACCAGGCCTTGTCGAAGGCGGCCGAGGATCCGCTGCTGGCGGTTCGGGAGTTCTTTGACGTCACTCTGCAACGCATTGCCGACCCCGAGGTGCCGGATGGATGTCTGGTTGCCCAGACCGCGATGGCGATACCGGTGCTGAGCCCGGAAATCGTCGCGCGCGCGACCAAAGCTCTGGGCTTTCAGCAGGCGCGGCTGCGAAAAGCCTTGCGTGCCGCGAAGTTGGCCGACGCCGATGACTTCGCCGTTCACTTCGCGGCGGTCAACCAGTCGTTGGCCGTGATGAGCCGGGCCGGGGCGAGCCAGAAGCAGCTCCGCGCGATAGTCGACATCAGTTTGGGCGCGCTCGCGCGGGCGCGGAACTAGGGCAGGCGCTGGAGTCAGGTGGCGCGGCGCTCCGCGGTCAGCAGGTCGAGCAGGCCGGGGAGCCGCCGGTTGATTTCCGCCCGGCGCAACCGGATTCCCTTCCGGTTCCCGTAATTGATCTCGTGGATGAGCCCGGCCTCGCGCAAAACCCGGAAGTGGTGCGTCTGCGTCTGCTTGGACACCGGGAGGTCGAACGAGTTGCAGGTGCGCTCGCTGTCGCTCCCGTCCGCCGCCAGTTCCGCGATCACGGTGCGGCGGTGCTCGTCGGCGAGCGCGCGGAACACCGTGCCCAGATCGGCGGCATCGTCTTCGGACGGAACTGACATCGTCTCACCTCTTTCAGGTACGTCTTGCATCGTACCTTACGGCCGTGCTTGACTGCAGGTACGACGAGAGACGTACCTGAAACCGCGCTCGTCGCTTCCCTCCAACGAAAAGGTTGTGGCATGACGCCTTCCCGCGTCCTGATCCACGGTGCCGGTATCGCCGGTCCCGCACTCGCCTACTGGCTGGCCCGGCACGGGTATCGGCCGACGGTCGTCGAGCAGGCCAAAGAACTGCGATCCGGCGGCAGCGCCGTCGTCGTCAAGGAACCGGCGCTCGCGGTCGCCAAGAGCATGGGCATCTTCCCGCAGTTGCGCGAGATCGCCACCCGCGCGAGCGTCCTGTCGCTCCTCGATCCGGACGGGCGACAGCTCCTGCGGGTCCCGACGACGTCCCCGCAGTCGGTCGAAGTGACCCGCTCCGACCTGTCCGCGGTGCTCCACCGGGCAGCGCGCGACGACGCGGAGTTCCTCTTCGACGAAACGGTCACCTGCCTCCGGCAGGACCCATCAGGAGTCGACGCCACCTTCCGCCGGTCACCACCGCGTAGGTTCGACCTGGTCGTCGGTGCGGACGGCATCCATTCTCCGGTGCGCCGCATGGTCTTCGGGCCGGCGGAGCAGTTCACGACCAGCATGGGCATGTACAGCGCGACGGTGCCGCTGGAGCCCGATGCGCTTGATGACCCGGAGGCGGCGGTGATGCTGACCGCGCCCGGCCGAATGCTCACCATCCACCCGTCCCGGGGGAATCCGCTCGCGATGTTCACTTTCCGCAGCGGGCGCGTGCGTGGCTACGACCGCCACGACACCGCGCTCCACAAGCGCCTGGTTGCCGAGGCGTACGCGGGAATCGGCTGGCGAAGCCCCGAGTTGGTTGAGGCGTACCAGAATCACCCTGCGCCCTTCTTCGATCCGCTCGCCAACGTGCGGATGGACAAGTGGTCGCGCGGCCGCGTGGCATTGCTCGGCGACGCGGCATCCGCGGTCGCCCTGCACGGCGATGGGTCGAGCATGGCGATGGCTGGCGCGCACACGCTGGCCGAAGCGCTCGCGGCGCATCCCGGTGATCATGCGCGAGCCTTTCAGGCCTACGAGGCGAAGCACCGGCGGCACGTCGAGCCGAGGCACCGGCGCGTCGGCCTTGTCGCCACGCTGCTCGTTCCGCGAACTCGGTACGGACTGGCGCTGCGCAATACCGTCGGCCGTGCCGTCGGCATCGCTGCCCGAAATCCCTTGCCCGCCAAGCAGAACAGTCGCTAACCGCCTTTGGCGATCTCGCAGAGGGAAGCACGCAACGGCGAGCTGCCGCTGATCGGGTCGCTCGGGCCTTGGCTCAGCACGAGATTGAGGTTCGCGCTGCCGTCGCCGAAGGGCGGATAGCCGGACTGGCCGAGTGAATCGGCGGGCTGCCACCAGCCGTGCTGTCCGCATACGACGTCCGGGCGCAGGTTGACGTTGAATTTCGCCTTCGCGCGGATGCTCCCCAACGGCGTCTCCAACCGCACCCAATCCCCGGCGTCGATCCCGCGTGCCGCAGCGGTTTCCGGGTGCAGTTCGACCGTGGGTTCGGGGGCGGATGTGCGCAGGCTGGCGATTTCCCGATGCTGGGTTTCGCAGAAGAACAGCGATTTCGCGCAGGTGAGGATCAACGGGTAGCGCGCCGCCAGATCCGGTCGGGAGAGCGGGCTGATCGACGGTTCGGTGAAGGTGGGAAGCGGCGGATATCCATGGTGCAGCAACGGTTCCGAGTGCAGTTCGACCAGGCCGGACGGTGTGCGGAAGCCGCGTTGTTCGTACTTGCGATGGACTGTTTCCAGCGGCAGCCGGATTCCTTCCGGGGCGGCGCGCAGCTGGTCGAGTGTGATGCCGCTGGGCGCGAGCTGATGTTGCCAGGCCGCTTCGATGTCTCCGTTGAAGAACTGCGGACCGAGCCCGAGGGCGATGGCGAGGTCGAAGATGATCCGCAAGTCCGACCGGGCTTCGCCGCGGGCGGTGACCAACGGCTGTCGCAATTGGACAGTCGACTGCGCGGCCTGGCTTGTCTCGAAACCGATCCGCAGCGCCTCGGCTTCCCACGCGCTCGCCGCGGGCAGCACGAGGTCGGCCTGCTCGGCGGTCGGGTTCAGGAACAAATCCGTGTGGACAAAGAAGTCCAGCGCACGGAGAGCGTCTCGGCCTCGTGCGCTGTCGCCGTGTGCCATGACCAGGTTGCCGCCGAAATTGACCAATGCCCGGGCTCGGTACGGGACGCCGTCCAGCGCGGCTCGGTAGAAATCCTCACCGGTGACGAACTCGAACCGTGCCGGGCCTAGCGGACGGTCCTGCACCCCGATGGTCTTGGCGCGCTGCTCGGGCGGCAGCAGTTCCCGGCCGTCGACCGGGTTGGTCGGGACGGGGGTGAACAGCACGTTCCCGCCGGGCGCGTCGATGCATCCGGTGAGCGCGTAGAGCTGGCCGATGGCGCGGACGGTCTGGGTCGCGTTGCTGTGCTGCTCCAGCCCGCTCCAGGTGTAGAACGCGACCGGGCGTTGTTCCCAGAGCAGCCGGGCCGTGGCGATGATCTGGTCGGCGGGAACACCGGTGATCTCCTCGGCGATCCCGGGCGGGTACTTCGCGCACTCCTCGACGATCAGATCCCAGACCCGGCGGCCCGAGTCGACCGGCTTCGAAGCGTTGGTCCACCGTTCGACGAATTCCTTGTCGTACCAACCGTTGTCGATCATCACGTGCGTGAGCGACAACGCCAGCGCGGCGTCCGTGCCGGGGCGCACGCGCAGCCACTGGTCGGCCTTGCTGGCCAGCCCGGCGCGCCGGGGATCGACCACGACGAGCTTGGCCCCGCGCCGGAGCGCGGCGGTGGTCGCGGTGGCGTGCGCGAGCCGCGAGACCGACGGGTTGTAGCCCCAGTAGAGGACGCACTGCGCGTTCTCGAGATCGGGCAGGTACGCGCCGGGGACCGGCTCGCCCCAGGTGTAAAGCGTGCCGAGGTGGCGGCCCCAGCCGCAGAGTTCCATGTAGACGGCGAAGTTGGGGCTGCCGAAGCCGCGCCGGAGCCGGGTCAGCCACTCGATGGTGTCCGACATCGCCGACGTCGAGGGCGAGGCGCTGCCGAACACCACCGCTTCCGGACCCGACTCCTCGGCGATCGCGGTCAGCCGGGACGCGATCGTCGCCAGCGCCTCGTCCCAGCTCACGCGCTCCCAGCCCGGGTCGGCCGCGCCCTTCGGAGCGGTCCGGCGAAGGGGGTGCAGCAGCCGGTCCGGATGCGCGACGAGCTCCGGCGCGGCCTTGCCTTTGACGCAGATCGCGGCGCCGGTCGGATGGCCGGGCAGCGGGCGGAGCGCGAGCAGCCGCCCGTCCTCGACCGTCGCGGTGGCTCCGCACCTCGACACGCACAGCGGGCAGAACGTCGGTACTTCGGTCGCCATCGCGTACCTCCGGGCTCTGCCTGGAAGTCGGGACTGCTCCGTCCGGCGTAACAGCCGAGGTTTCAGCGGCGACTTTCCGGGGTGAACGCGCCGGTGCGGTTGTCCGAATTGGTCGCCACCTTGTCGCTGGTGGCCGATCTCGGCATGGGCCGCCCGATGGAGCGCGTGCTGCGGCAGACCGTCATCGCCCTGCGACTGGCCGACGCGGCGGGCGCCGACGACAGCGTGCGCGCGGCGGCTTACTACACGTCGTTGCTGACCTGGGTGGGGTGCGCCGCCGACACCAGCGAGCTGGCCGCGTTGTTCGGCGACGAGACGGAGCTGTACGCCGACAGCCACGACGGCGACCTCGCCGGGGTCGCGATGGCGATGTTCGTCCTGCGCCATCTCGGCCGCGGCGGTCCGCGACTCCGCCGCGCCGCGCTCGTCGGCCGGTTTCTCGCCACCGCGGGCCGGTCGGTGCAGGAGGTCATGCAGGCGCATTGCCAAAGCGCGAGCGAGCTGGCCGGACGGCTCGACCTCGGCGAGGACGTGTGCCGTCCGCTGCTGCAGTCCTTCGAACGCTGGGACGGGCGCGGCGTCCCCGGCGACGCTGGCGGCGCGGACCTCGACCCGGCGATCCGGCTGGTCCAGCTCGCCGACAACGTCGAAGCTTTCCACGACACCGCGGGCGTCGACGGCGCGGTCACCGTCGCCCGGGAACGCCGGGGCACGCAGTTCGACCCGGCTCTGGTCGACTGCTTCCTGAACCACCGCGCGGACATCTTGGCCGGGCTGGACCGGATCCAGGCGTGGGACGAGGTGATCGCCCTCGACCCCCGGCTCGGCGTCCAGCTGTCCGACGACGAACTCGACCGAGCCCTGCAAGCGTTCGCCGACTTCGCCGATCTCAAATCCCCGCCGCGACTAGGACATTCCCGCGGAGTCGCCGCGCTCGCCGCCGACGCCGCGACCCGGCTCGGCCTGCCCGCCGCGGAGGTCCGATTGGTCCGCCGCGCAGGCTGGGTGCACGACATCGGGATGATCGGCGTCCCGAGCGCGATCTGGAACGCGACCCGGCCGTGGTCGCTCGCGCAGGCCGAACGGGCGCGCACGCATCCGTACCTGACCGAACGGATGCTCGCCGGAATGCCCGGCCTCGCCGCGGTCGCCCGCTGCGCGTCCCAGCACCACGAACGACTCGACGGTTCCGGTTACCCGCACGGACTTTCCGGCGACGCCCTGCCGATGACGTCGCGAGTCCTCTCCGCGGCCGACGTCTACCACGCACTCGGCGAACCGCGCCCGCACCGCCCTCCGCTGGCTCCCTCCGTGGCCGCGCGAACGCTCACTGCCGAAGCCCACGCCGGGCGCCTCGACCCCGACGCGGTGAGCGCGGTCCTGACCGCTGCGGGGCAACATGTCCGCCGCACTTCTGCTGGCTTGACCGCCCGGGAGACCGAGGTCTTGCTCCACCTGGCCCGCGGACTGTCGAACCCGGAGATCGCCGCCGCGCTAACGCTGTCCCGCAAGACGGTCTCGACGCATCTGGAGCACATTTACGCGAAACTCGGTGTGACGACTCGGACGCAGGCCGCGCTGGTCGCGATGCGCCGCGGTCTGACGGGGTGAAAGATCGGGCAGTTACCCGATCCGGGTCGGTGCTTTCGGACGTAAACCTGAGGCATGACAACACAACTCCAGGCCTCCCGCATCTCCCGGGCGGGCGCCTTCATCGAAGCATTGAGCAGACAGGACTTCGCGCGGATGTCGTCCGCAATGGATAGTGAGGTGCGGTTGACGGCCTTGCTGCCGCCGGGATTGCGCGAGTTCCACGGTCCGGCCGAGGTCACCGCCGCGTTCACCCATTGGTTCGGCGAGGTCTCCGATTTCGAGCTCGCCGAGGGAGAGGTGGACCGGGTCGGCCCGCGGCTGCACCTGCGCTGGCGAGCGCGCGTGCGTGCGGAGCGGCTGGGGGAGGGGTGGTTCGCGGTGGAACAGCAGGCGTATGTGGACGATGACGCGGACGGGCGGTTTTCGCGGATGGTGTTGCTGTGTTCGGGTTATTGCCCGGAGGACGGCGCTCGATAACTCGGTAGACTCGGCATTGTCGTCAGGTCGGCGAAGAAGTGAGTGACCCGAGGGGTTTCCGGTGGCTTTGGGAAAGAGCTTCCAGTTTCTGCTGGACTGGTATGCCGAGCAGTGCGACGAGGAATGGGAGCACGAGTTCGGCGTCGAGCTGTCCACCTTGGACAACCCGGGCTGGTCCATCGAAATCGATCTGGTGGACACCGATCTCGCCGGGCGGCTCATGGACCGATTCGATTTCGAGGGCGACGCGGGCCGCTGGGCACAATGCCGGTCGGACGGCAGAAAATTCCACGGAGCTTGCGACCCGTCCTCTCTCGAGCTGGTCCTCATCCAGTTCGAAAACTTCGCCGACCAGCCAGGCTGACGGGCCGGATCCGTCGAGCGGGTCTCGACGGATCCACCCGGCCCGTCAGCCGGCCAGAACCGAAGTCTCCCAAGCAAACCCGTCCGGGTCCGTGATCTTCCCGGCGCTCCCGCCGATCGTCAGCAGATGCGAACCCGAACCCTCCTCCGGCACCCCGGCGTCCTTCGCCAAAGCCTTCCGGCCGTAAAGCGCCAGCTTGATCGGGCTGGTCTCGAATTCCACATACTTGCGCCCATAACTCTTGCCCACCGCGAGCCCGTGCGAGACGTAGAACTGCTTGGTAGCCGCCACATCCGACGCGCCCAGCAGCAGCACCATCTGGTCGTATTCCCGAACCGCCGCGCCGGAATCCTTCTTCGTGGAAGTCGCGACCTTCCAAATCGCACCGTCCGGAGCCTGCACAACTCCGCCGAAACCCCACAGCGACTTAGCAGCGGGCTTCAGCGAAGTGGCACCCGCGGCGAGTGCGGCGTCCAGGTAAGCAACGGCGTTGGCGGGCTGGGAAACGGTGAGCGACAAGGTAAATCCGCGGAAACCAGTGCTCGGCGCGGCGGCGTGGCGGAAGCGGAGACGGTCGCCCAGATCGAACGCGGCGGTGTAGAAGCGCTCGGCGGCGGCGACATCGGGAACGTCCAGGGTGACAAAGTCGAATGAGGTCATGCCGTAAACGCTAAGTCCGGCACCAGCCCCGACGCTTCTTGATTCCTGATCGCTTACCGAGCCGCACGTCCGGCCAGCCACGCTTCGCGGCGGCGCGGTGACGCTCGGGACAACCAAGCGTCCTCGACGACCTCGGCCAGCTCCTGCCGCGTCAACGAGCCGAGGTGAGCGGCGCGGACGAGCACCGACAGGTGGCCGTCGAAGTGCGGAGTGGTGAAAAACGGGCTGTCCGGGTCCTGGACCAGCGCTTGCTTGTCCGATTCGGACGGTACCCAGAACACGATCACATCCGGATACCGCTGCCCGGTGTCCGGGTCGAAGGCGTCCGGCCGCGGCGTCCGGAAGAACACGAACGACTTGCCGCCGACCTGGTAGACGGGGTTCTCCCGCGAGCCGCGCACCACCGTGACGTGGGGCATCCCCAGCGCCAGCTCGTGCACGTCCTCGACCCGCGCCCGCATGACCTGCACGATACGACTCCCAGCGCACCGGGTCAGGTATGAACAGGGGATGGTCACGCTGGATCGGCTCGTCAACGTCCTCGGTGGGTACGGCGCGCGGTTGTGCTGCTGCCCCGTCGCGCGCGCGACGGCGTTGCGGGACGTGGTGATGGACGACCCCGCCGATCCGCGCGGGTTGCGCGGCGACGTTTACCTCGCGGTGGGCGTCGAATCGGTGCTCGAAGCCGTTGAACGGGCTGCTCAAGCACGGGCGTCGGTCGTGTTGGTGCGCGGAGCCACGCCGCCGGGGCCGGACGAGGTCTCGAAAGCCGAGGCTGGCCAGGTCGCGGTGCTGCTCGTGGACCCGGAAGTGTCGTGGGGACAGCTCGCGGGCGTCGTCTACGGCCTGGTCCTGGAAGGCCGCGAGACGGAATCCGGCCGCGGCCCGACCGACCTGTTCGCGCTGGCCGACAGCCTCGCGGACGCACTTGGCAGCGCGGTCACCATCGAGGACCAGTTGTCGCGCGTGCTCGCGTACTCCAGCCGCCAGCAGGGGGCGGACCGAGTGCGGCTGGAGACGATCCTCGGGCGGCGAGTGCCGGACCAGGTGCGCGAGTTGTTCGAACGCCGTGGCGTGTTCGCGCATCTCGCCCAGTCGGACGAGCCGTTGTTCGTCGAGGCCGATCCGGAGCACGGGCTGACCGGGCGGATGGTCGTCGCGGTCCGGGCTGGGCGCGAGACGCTCGGGTCGATCTGGGTGGAGTGCGAGGAGCCGCTGTCCGACGTCCGGCGCACTGTCCTGCACGACAGTTCCCGCACGGTCGGGCTGCATCTGCTGCGGTCGCGGGCGAGTGCTGACCTCGAACGGCAGGTCGAGTCGGACCTGGTGATCCGGCTGCTGGAAGGCACCCCGGACGCGGCGGCTGTGCTGAGCAGGCTCGGTTTGCCGCCCGGCCGGTTCCGCGTGGTCGCGCTCCAGGCGCACATCGCCGACGAACGCCACGCCGCGCTGCTGCTCGCCTTCGAGCGCGCGACCACCGGTTTCGGCTGGTCGCGGCCAGGTCGGAGCACGTTGTTCAGCAACACCGTCTACACCGTTCTACCTGGCGAAGACGTCGAGACCGCCCGCGCGTGGATCGACGGGATCCGCGATGCGCTACCCGCGCAGGTCACGGTCGCGGCGGGGATCGGCGCGCCCGCGTCCACGGCGGATCTTCCGGCCAGCAGGCGGGAATCCGACGAATGTCTCGCCCTGCACGACGTCCGCCCGGAACCCGGCGCGGCCGTCTCGTACGACGAGTCCTGGGACGACATCCTGATCCTCCGCCTGCGCGCCGCCGCGGCAGCGGGCCGAGCCCCGGCGCGCGGTCCCATCGCGGATCTGGCCAGGCACGACGCGGCCAACTCGACCAGTTACGTCGCGACCCTGCGCGCCTGGCTCGAGACCCAAGGCGACCTCACCGAGGCCGCCGAACGGCTCGGCGTGCATCCCAACACCATCCGCTACCGGCTGCGGAAGATGGCCGACGTGACGCCGCTGCGGCTCGACCTGCCCGCGAAACGCCTGGCGATGATCATCGAACTCGCCGTCGCCGATCCGCAGGATTGACCGATCCGGACAAACGGGCTTGCTCCGTTTGGCCGAACTCGACAAAGACCGTCCGCCGAATCCGGGTCATCCTGGCCGCACCAGCACAAACAGCGGCACGGCTTGGCGGAGGCACACCATGGGCGATCTCGACCGGAAGGACGGCGGACCGCGTTCGGCGATCGTGGTCGGCGCGGGCATCGTCGGACTGTCGACCGCCTGGTTCCTGCAGGAACGCGGCGTGCGGGTGACCGTCGTCGACCGCGAGGGCATCGCGGCGGGCTCGTCGTGGGGCAACGCGGGCTGGCTCTCGCCGGGGTTGTCGATCCCGCTCAACGAACCCGCCGTCCTCCGCTACGGCCTGCGCACCCTGCTCGACCGGCAGGCGCCGCTGCACGTCCCGGCCACTCCGGACCCGCGCCTGTGGCAGTTCCTCGCCCGCTTCGCGGCGAACTGCACCCACCGGTCCTGGAACCGGGCAGTGCGCGCGAACCTGCCGTTCAACGAGGAATGCCTTGAAGCGTTTGACATCCTGACCGCCAGCGGCATCGACGCACCGACCGTCGACGCGCCCATCACCGCCCTGTTCGAGAACTCGGCGAAGGCCCAAACGCTGGTCAAGGAACTGGACCGGCTCGGCGACGCCGGGCAGAAGGTGTCCTGGACCCAGCTCGCCGGACCGGAGCTGCGCGAGCACTTCCCGCAGGTCACCGACCGGATCGGGGCCGGCATCCGGATCGACGGCCAACGGTATGTCGACCCCGGCCGGTTCGTCGAATCGCTCGCCCGCGCGGTGGTCAGCCGCGGCGGCACGATCCGACACCGGTTCGAGGTCGCCGCGATCCGCAGGCACGAGTACGCCTACACGCTGCTGTCGGCGAACGGCCAGACGGTCAACGCCAACGCCGTCGTGCTCGCCACCGGCGCGTGGCTGGGCGAACTGGCGCACAAATGGGGCGTGCGCGTCCCGGTGCGAGCCGGGCGCGGGTACTCCTTCACCGTGCCGACCGACGATCCGGTGCCGAGCCCGATGTACCTGCCGGACATCCGGGTCGCGTGCACGCCGTACCAGGGCGGGCTGCGGGTGGCCGGGACGATGGAGTTCCGCAAGCCGGACGACCCGCTGTACCCGGCGCGCGTCGACGCGATCATCGCCTCGGCCCGGCCGCTGCTCAAGGGCCTGCGCTGGGACCAGCGCACCGACGTCTGGGTCGGCTCGCGCCCGGTCAGCGCCGACGGGCGGCCGGTGATCGGCCAGACCGGCGCGCCGGGCATGTACGTCGCGGGCGGGCACGGCATGTGGGGCCTCTCGCACGGCGCGATCACCGGGAAGCTGCTCGCCGAGCAGATCGCCACCGGCAGGTGCCCGGATGCGCTGCGGCCGTTCGACCCGCTGCGGTGAGATCCCAGTGTCCGCCGAACCCGCCGGTCCGCCGCCGCTGACCGGCGACGAGCACGCCGAGCTGCTGTTCCTCCGCGCGGAGAATGCCTTGCTGCGCACCGAAAGAGACATCCTGGTGAAAGCCGCCGGCTGGTTCGCCGCCGACGCCGGCGTGCTCGACCGCCGCACCGAGCCCGAGCCCCGCTGACCGCCGCGGGACTCCTCGAAAGTCCGTGGGGGCTGGGCGCCTCCTGCTAGCCCGGCCCTCACGGACGCCATCCGAAAGGCACCTCTCATGTCGACGACCTCTTCGCGTCCCTGGCTGACCGCCGACGCGCACGCCCGCCTCGGCGCGGAACTCGCTGACCTGCAACGCGAACCCGAACTCGGCGAAGCGGCGGGCGAACACGACCGGCTCGACCGCAGGCAGCACCGGCAAGCGCGGATCCGGCAGCTGCAAGACCTGCTGCAGAACGCTGTCGTCGGCGAAGACCCGCCGGACGACGGAATCGCCGAGCCCGGCATGGTCCTGACCGTCCGCTACGACGACGGCGGCGTCGAGACGTTCCTGCTGGCCGCCCGCGACGAGGTCGGCACCGACCTCGAGGTCTACTCGCCGGACTCGCCGCTCGGGCGCGCGCTGGACGGCGCCAAGCCGGGGGAGCAGCGGGAGTACGAGGTGCCCAGCGGCGCGGTCGTGCGGGTCACCCTGGTCGAGGCTTATCCGTACGGGCGCTATCAGAGCCATGGCTGAAGCCCGTTTCGTGGCTACCCTGAAAGGGTGACCGACGAAGAGCTCATCATCGAGTTCGCCCTCGCCCGGCTCGACAACCCGAGCCTCGACCTCGAGGAGGTCGCCGCGCTCCTCGTCCGCCGGGTCGGACCGGACCGGATGCTCGACCTCGCCGCGCGCAACCTCGAGACGCGCGGCGAACTGCGCGGCGCGATGTTCGAGTCGGCCGTCGAACACGTCTTACGCGTTGTCCTGACACTGCGCGGCCCGGCTGACTGAGCCGTGGACAATTCGCTGACCTGCGTGGACAACACCCCGCATTGACCGTGGACAGCGGCGAGTTGAGGACAAAACGGGCGGCGCGCTGGGATGAGTGCACCGGGATTTCCCGGCTGCAACTCCATTCCGTTTCGTCCGAGGGGACACCCATGAAGATCGGCAAGACGCTGATGGCCGCCTCCGCGCTGGGGATCGCATTCGCCGGGATCGCCGCGCCCGCCGCGTCGGCGGACACCGCGGCGGCTCCGGTGAGCGCGCAGAGCAAGCACACCGCGAGCATCAAGTGCACGAAGCCGTCCGGGAAGAAGGCCAACTACTCGTGGGGCGACGGCGCCACGAACGTCACCGTGTACTTCAACAACCACTGTTCGCACAAGGTGTCCGCGGGCATCGTGCTGAAGGACACGAACGGCGCGATGAGCGTCCAGTGCATGACCACCAACGGCGGCACCAAGGGCAAGAAGAAGTTCCACATCGGCATCGACCACTCGGTCGTGCGCATCCAGAAGGGCTGCAAGCTCTGAGCCCCGCTCGCTGATCCGCCGGGCGGGCCTGGGGCTGCGCCGCCCCGGGCCGCCTGGCAACCTCCAATGGGTCGATGTCGATCATTGGAGGTGTCATGAGCGAGCCCGCGGCCGGGCAGCCCCAGGCCCGCCGAGGTCGCAAGCACATCGTGCCCGACGCGGAGGCGGGTCCGGTCTCCCGTTTCGCCTGCGAGCTGCTGGACTTGAAGCGGGAAGCAGGCGACCCGTCCTACGACCGGATGCGCACGGAACTCGGCGCGGCGGCGTCGAAATCGGCCCTGTCGGCCGCCACGCGCGGACGCAGCGCGCCGTCCTGGCCGACGACCTGGGAGTTCGTCCGGAGCCTCGCGGTGACCGGACTCGGCCGCGACGAGGAGACGGTACGGCGCGAGTGGCTGGCGCGATGGGAAGAGGCGGTCGAGGGACAGCCGTCGGACTCGGCAGGCGAGACCGGTTCCCCGGACCAGGCATTCGAGACGCACTCCGAGCCGTCCAGCGCAGAGGACTGGAGCGCAGCCGACGCCCCTTCTCCCGCCGAGCCCTTCGCCACTCCGTCCCGGGAACCTGCCAAGACCCGCCGCTGGGGCTCGATCGTCGTCGCGGCAACCGTCCTGGTCGTCCTCGGACTCGTGGCCGCGGTCGTAGTCCTGGCCACGCCGTCCTCCCGCGACAAGGAAGCCGCCGCCCCGCACTACCCGCTGCCCGGCGACTCGTCCGGCTTCGGCGGCGACGGCCTCTCCGGCGACGTCACCTTCCCCGACGGCGCGAAAACCCGCTACGGCCAGACGTTCACGAAAATCTGGCGGCTGAAGAACACCGGCTCGGTGCCGTGGCGCAGCCGCTTCCTGCAGGTCGCGGGCGGCACCACGGTGCTGTGCCCGTCCCCGCCGCGCGTGCCGGTCCCGGACGCCGAGCCGGGACAGCTGGTCGAGGTGAGCGTCCCGGTGACGCCGACCGGCACCGGCGTCTGCCACGTCCTGTGGAAGATGGTCGACGAACGCGGCGCGCTGGTGTTTCCGGACCGGACCGGGATTTTCTATCAGGTCACCGTCACCGTCGAGTAATCGGAGAACGCGCCGCGAGTCCTTTTCGGACTGTCCACAATCGCGCATTGCCGCTGGTCACCGCCCTGGACAAGAAAATCGTACCCTTTTCCCCGTTCGCTCGTTCCGTTCCGGCTGATTCCATTGTGGACATTTTCCGCCGATGCCCGCGCAGGGTGCGGGACGAATTGGCGAACCGGGAATGGCCGCCGGGGAACGGTAGCGGTCACATGACGATGAGTATCCGAATCGAACCCTTCGCAGGATCACTCCTCCGGGTCGGGTGAGGGGCAATCCGCCAGGCGGGCCTCGGTTCCGGTAGCTCAGCGTGAGAAAACGGTGTCGACGAGGTCGCGTTACATCACTCTTTAGTGGTGAAATTGCGATAATTGTGGTCACTGGAACCGGCGGGCGGGGGCGCTGCGCGACGGATCTTGCTTTGCGTTTCCAGGGCGTCTTGATAATGTCGCGCTCTGCCAGGGACCGACAGTTGTGCTCGGTCACGCGTGGATTCGGGGATCCGTGCGGCGGCTTCATTCTTGATGTTCGGAAGGACAATTCATGCGTTCTGCCCTGCTGCGCGGACGGACCGTCGCGGTCGCCGTTCCCGCGCTGGCTCTGCTCGCCGCCGCCGTCGCCCCGCCGGCGCTCGCCGCCGGGTCGCCCGCCGGCTCGGCTTACGGCGCGTCCGCCTCGGTCTCGCTGCTGCCCGGCGTGCTCGGCGACAAGGGGATCACGGTCGACACCGGCAAGATCGCCCCGTCCTCGACCGAGGGCCCGGAGTCCGCGCAGGTGGTGAACGTGCCGCTGAAGGGCCTGGTCACGGCCAAGGTCATCAGCAGCTCGGCGAAGCAGGACAGCAGCAACGGTCCGGTCGACTCGAAGGCCTCCATCGTCGACGCCGCGCTCCCGGTGCTCGCCCCTCTCGCCGGTTCCACGCCCACGGCCCGCGTGATCAGCTCCGAGTGCAAGTCCGCTCCGGACGGCATCACCGCCTCGTCCGAGCTGGCCGGCCTCGACCTCGGCAAGATCGGCAAGATCCCGGTGTCGACCAAGCCGAACCAGAAGCTCGGCATCGACGGCGTGCTGCAGGTGATCGTCAACGAGCAGATCAAGCACTCCGACGGCAGCCTCACCGTCAACGCGCTGCGCATCAAGCTCCTCGGCGGCGACGTCACCGGCGCGCTCGGCAAGGGCGACATCGTCCTCGCGTCGGCCACCTGCGCCAAGGTCGCGGGCAACCCGACCACCCCGCCGTCGTCCACCAAGCCCTCCGAGCCGAGCAAGCCGGCCACCCCGCCCGCCGAAGGCCCCGGCCAGGTGACCGTCGTGCCGGTCGGCGCGCCGGAGACCGGCGACGGCTCGCTGGCGACCGCCCGGTGACCCGTTCCCGGTTCGGGCTTTTCGCGCTCCTGCTGGCTTTCGTCGCGAACTTCGCCCTGCTGGGCTGCGGTTCGGCGGATACTCCGCCCGCCGCGGCCCCGGCGAGTTCCGCGGCGGCCGCGCAGCAGGTCGCGGACCCGGTTTCGCTCGACGTCCCCAGCATCTCCGCGCATTCGTCGCTGGTGCCGCTCGGCCTCAACGACGACAAGACCGTCCAGGTGCCGCCGGTCGACCAGCCGCTGCAAGCCGGCTGGTACCACTTCGGCCCCAAGCCGGGCCAGGTCGGACCGGCGGTCGTCCTCGGCCACATCGACGGCAACCACCAGAAGGGCATTTTCTGGCGGCTGCACGAGATGAAGAAGGGCGACAAGGTCATCATCGGGCGCAAGGACGGCTCGACGGCCTCGTTCACGGTGACCAAGGTGGACCAGATCGCGAAGAAGACGTTCCCCACCGAAGCGGTGTACGGCAACACCACGGACTCGCAGATCCGCCTGATCACCTGCGGCGGCGCGTTCGACGCCGAGAAGAAGAGCTATCTCGACAACATCATCGTGTACGGCACGCTCGACAGCTGAGCGACTGATACCGGGGCCTCGTCGTTTCGCGCTCGGGCGAAGCGGCGGGGCCCTTTGTCATTCCCCGGAGAGCTCGTCGGTCGCCGCCCGGCCCGCTTCGGCGGTGCGGCGCAGGAATCCGGCGATGAGCATCAGCTCGTCCTCGGTGTATCCGGCGCAGAGGTCGTCCATGGCCGAGCTCATCCCGCTGTACACGCGAAACAGCTCCTGCGTCCGCCCCGGCACCGCCCGCACGGTGACCGCACGCCGGTCGGCCGCGTCCGGATCCCGTTCGCGCGCTATCCATCCGCCGCGCTGCAGCCGGTCGAGGATGCCGGTCACGGTCGCCGGGTGCAGGCCCGCACGGCGAGCGAGCGCGCTGGGGCTCAGCGGTCCGGCGGACGAGATCAGTTCGAGGCAGTCGAGGTCGACGTCCTTGAGCTTCAGCCGTCCGCCGACCTGGTGGTTCAGCAGCGACAGTTGATTGCGCAGTTCCCGCAGCGACTCCTTGAGCGCCGCCGTCGTGCGCCGCCTGCGTCGTGCGGTGTCCGTTCCGGATGCTCCGGAAGCCATCTGCTCCGCCCTCCCGTTCCCCTGCTGGTCAGGGTAGCCGGGGTCAGGCGGCGGCGAGCAGCGCTTCCCCGGCCGGCGTCAGGACGGCGGGCACCGGCTGCCCGAACGGCCCCGGTTCCTTCGCGCACAGCAGACCGGCGTGCGCGAGCGCGTGCGCGGTGAACTGGTCGCTGCACGGCAGGCCGTCCACGAACAGATCCGGTTCGCAGCTGCAGGTCAGCCGTCCGCGCCCGGCGGCGACGGCACGCAGCATCGAGATCCCGCGGCGGGTGACGGTGGTGCCCATGGCTGCCTCCTCGAAGCGCTCTCACCGATACGTCGAACGGGCAGCCCGGATTTCGACCTAACCTGGCGGGGAAAGCGGACCGGAAGAACGCGGGAGCCCCCATGCTGATCGACGACCTGCACACCGTCCTGCCGGACGACCGGATCGTGCGGGACCCCGACGTGCTGCGCAGCTTCGCGCACGACGAGGCGGAGTGGGCGCCGTACGGCGAACCGGCGGTCCTGGTCCGGCCGCGCACCGCGGACGAGGTGCAGGCGACCGTGCGGCAGTGCATCAAACACGGCACGCCGGTGGTGCCGCGCGGCGCGGGGACCGGGCTGTCCGGCGGGGCGAACGCGCTGGCCGGATGCGTCGTCCTGGCGACCGACCGGATGACCGCGATCAAGGAGATCGACCCGGTGGAACGGCTCGCCGTGGTCGAACCCGGCGTGGTCAACGACGATCTCCGCGCGGCCTGCGCCGAACAAGGGCTTTGGTATCCGCCGGACCCGGCCAGCTCGCCGTGGTCGACCATCGGCGGCAACGTCGCGACCAACGCGGGCGGCGTGTGCTGCGTGAAATACGGCGTGACTCGCGATTACGTGCTCGGCCTGCAGGTCGTCACCGGCACCGGCGAACTCGTCCGGCTCGGCCGCCGCACCGCGAAGGGCGTGGCCGGGTACGACCTCGCCGGGCTGATGGTCGGGTCGGAGGGAACGCTCGGCGTCATCACCGAAATCACCGTGCGGCTGCGGGCGAAACGCGCGCCAGAGGCGACCGTCGCCGGGTACTTCGACTCGACCGTCGCGGCGGGGGAGGCGGCAGCGGCGATCCGCGCGGCCGGGATCGTGCCCTCGGCGCTGGAACTGGTGGACCGGCATTGCCTGGCCGCGGTGGACGCCTGGAAGAACATGGGCCTGTCCGCGGACGCGAATGTGGTGCTGCTCGGCCGCAGTGACGTGCCGGGCGGGCACGAGGCCGCCGTGATGGTGGAGTGCTTCGAAAAGGCGGGCGCGACCTGGGCCGCGCAGTCGACCGACGAGGCCGAGGCAGACGCGCTGTTCGCCGCCCGGCGGCTGGCGTACCCGGCGCTCGAACGGCTCGGCCCGGTGCTCACCGAGGACGTCTGCGTGCCGACGCATTTGGTGCCGGAAATGCTCGCCAGGATTGATCTGGCCGCACAACGGCACGACACGCGAATCGCCAATATTGCTCATATCGGCGACGGAAATCTGCATCCGCTGCTGATCACGCCGACCGGGGACGACGACGCGCAACGCCGCGCGCAGGCCGCGTTCGACGACATCGTCGCCGACGCGCTCGAACTCGGCGGCACGGTGACCGGCGAGCACGGCGTCGGCCTGCTGAAGCAGCCAGGGCTGGAGAAAGAGCTGGGACCGGCTGTTCTCGACCTGCACCACGCGGTGAAGAACGCCCTCGACCCGCACGGGATCCTCAATCCCGGAAAGGTCGTCGGAGGTCCCGCACAGCGGTAACTCGACCGAGTGAAAGTAAACAGTCCACAAAGGATAGTCATCCGTTTGTGACCCTTGTCTCCCAGTCGTTTTCTTTTGTTGGTTGCCTACCGCAAGCAACTTGCTTAGCCTAGCTAAGGGAACGGCTCGGAGAGGGGTTTTCGACAGTGGCGGAGCGCAGGACGTATTCGATCGCGGAACTCGGTCCGCGGTACAAGTGGATCGCGCTGTCCAACACGACGCTCGGGATGCTGATCGCGACGATCAACTCGTCGATCGTGCTGATCGCGCTGCCCGACATCTTCAAGGGCATCGGCATCAACCCGCTGGAGCCGTCGAACACGAGCTACCTGCTGTGGATGATCATGGGATTCCTCGTGGTCACCGCGGTGCTGGTGGTGGCGTTCGGCAGGCTCGGCGACATGTACGGCAGGGCCAGGATGTACAACCTCGGCTTCGCCGTGTTCACCGTTTCCTCGATCATGCTGGCCATCACCTGGTTCCAGGGCGACGCGGCCGCGCTGTGGCTGATCGGCTGGCGGATCGTGCAGGGCGTCGGCGGCGCGTTCCTGATGGCGAACTCGTCGGCCATCCTCACCGACGCCTTCCCGGCCAACCAGCGCGGGCTCGCGCTCGGCATGAACGGCGTCGCGGCCATCGCGGGCTCGTTCCTCGGCCTCGTGGTCGGCGGCGTGCTCGCGCCGGTGAACTGGAACCTGATCTTCCTGGTGTCGGTGCCGTTCGGCGTCATCGGCACCGTGTGGGCGTACCTCAAACTGCACGACACCGGCGTCCGCCAGCACGCGAAAATGGACTGGTGGGGCAACATCACCTTCGCCGTCGGCCTGATCGCGGTGCTGGTGGGCATCACCTACGGAATCCAGCCGTACGGGACTTCGCAGACCGGCTGGGGAAGCCCGATGGTGCTGTCGTGCCTGATCGGCGGCGTCGCGGTGCTGATCGCCTTCATGGTGATCGAGACGAAGGTGGCCAACCCGCTGTTCCGGCTGTCGCTGTTCCGGATCCGCTCGTTCAGCTGGGGCAACCTGGCGAACCTGACGGCGTCGCTCGGCCGCGGCGGGCTGCAGTTCGTACTGATCATCTGGCTGCAGGGAATCTGGTTGCCGCAGCACGGTTTCACCTTCGAGCAGACGCCGCTGTGGGCCGGGATCTACATGCTCCCGCTGACCATCGGCTTCCTGGTGGCCGCGCCGACGTCGGGCATCCTGTCCGACCGGATCGGCAGCCGCGCGCTCGCCTCCGGCGGCCTGGTCATCACCGCGCTCACGTTCTTGCTGCTGATGCTGCTGCCGGTGAACTTCGACTACTGGGCGTTCGCCGGGATCCTGCTGCTCAACGGCATCGGCATGGGCATGTTCTCCTCGCCCAACCGCGCCGAGGTGATGAACAGCCTCCCCGCCGACGCGCGAGGTTCCGGCGCGGGCATGATGACGACCTTCCAGAACGCGGCGATGGTGCTGTCGATCGGCTTCTTCTTCAGCCTGATCATCGCCGGTCTATCGGACCACCTGCCGATCGCGATGTCGCAGGGCCTGACCCAGCACGGTGTGCCGGAGGCGGCCGCACAGCAAGTCGCCCATCTGCCCGCGGTCGCGGTGCTGTTCGCGGCGTTCCTCGGCTACAACCCGATCCAGCAGCTGCTGGGCGGCCAATTGGGCAGTCTGCCCGCCGACCAGGCGAGCTTCCTGACCGGCCGCAGCTTCTTCCCGAACCTGATCTCGAGCCCGTTCCAGGACGGCCTCGCGGTGGCGTTCGGCTTCGCGATCGTGGTGTGCCTGATCGGTGCCGTGGCGTCGCTGCTGACGAAGGACACGAAGAAGGCGTCGGAGTCGGTGGGCGAGGAATTGGCCGCGGTGGCCGGGGAATCCGGTGGCGGGCCTAGCGAGCTGGTGTCTCCCCGGAGCGACCGCTAGCGGCTAGTGGCTTTCGGCTTCTGGCCAGAGCACGGCTTGGGCGACGATGACGTTCTCGCCGTTGAAGGTCAGCGCGGGCCCCTCGTGCAGGCGGTAGCCGAGCGCGAGGGCCTCGCTGACCCGGCGGCAGAAGGCGGCGTCATCGGGACCGGTGAGGACTCGGTAGGCGGGGAGACCGTCTGGGGGTTGGCTCATGGCGGTCATGATTTCAGGTTCGTCGTAGCGGCTTCGCGCGGGAAGCACGGGCCACCAGCAACGCCGTCACCAACGATCCCGCCGCCCCCACGCTGATCGCCCCGAACCCCAGGCGGAACGCGGTATCAGTGTCCGGCAACCGTCCGGCGATCAGCACCGCGAACACCGCACCGCCGAGCGATCCGCCGACCCGGAGCAGGATCGTCACCTGCGCAGCCGCGTCCGGAAGGCGTGACGGTTCGACAGTCTTGTACGCCGCGATCCCCATCGGCATGCTCACCAGCGCCACCGAAGCCCCGTACCCGGCAAGCAAAACCTGCACCACTACGCCAGGCGCGTCCACCGGCAGGAACGCGAACGGCACCGTGCTCACCACCGCCAGCACCGCACCCACCAGCGCGACCGGCGCGGCACCGTACCGATCCACCGTCCGTCCCGTCACCGGCGCGATCGCCGCCGTCGCACCGGCGAAGCCGAGCAAACTCAGGCCGGTGCCAACGAAATCCAGGTGCCGGCCCAGCTGGAAATACAGCGTGACCACGATCCCGCTGCCGAAGATCAGCGCCCCGTTGAAAGCGGCGGCCAGACTCGCCGCTCGGTAAAGCCGGTTGCGGTACAAGGAAAAGTCCAGCAGTGGATGCGGATGCCTCAGGCACCGCACCGCGAACGACGCCAGTAAAGCCAGACCAGGCACCAGAATCGGCAGCTCAAGCCGTCCGGTATCGCCCCACGTCGTCACGGTGTAGAGAACCAAGGGCAGCCCAGCGGCGATCAAAGCCAAGCCGACGAAATCGATTCCGCCAGTGGCCTCCCGAGAGCCGCGGGGCACGTAGCGGAGTCCGAGAACCAGGCCGACCGCCCCGATCGGCAGGTTGATCAGGAACAGCCACGGCCACGAAAGACCGTGCAGGATCAACCCGCCAGCGAGCGGGCCGAGCGCGGGCGCGACGCTCACCGCGATCCCGAGCGTCGCCATCACCCGCCCCAGCCGCGCCGCCCCGACCTGTTGGCCCAGAACGGTTTGCCCGGCCGGGATCAGCACGCCCCCGGCCAAGCCCTGCAGGAAACGGAAAGCGATGAGCGCCACGACATCCGGGGCTACCGCACACAACCCGGACGCCACCGTGAACGCGGCCAGCGCGAAAAGCCACACCCGGCCGGCGCCGAAGCGTCGTGCCAGCCAGCCAGTCAAGGGAAGCGACAGGGCCAGTGCGAGCAGGTAACCGCTCGCAACCCATTGCGTCACCGAGAGGTCCGCGCCTAAATCGCTGCTGATCGAGTCCAGGCCGATCGTCACCACGGAAGCGTCAAGACCGCTGGCGAACGCGCCGAACACGATGATCCAGCAGATCCGCCACGTCGCGCGGTCGATGGGGGCGGCGACGGTGGTCACGGCGAGACCCGCAGGGTGCGCAGCGCGGTCGACCAGTCGACAAGTTCCCCCAGCATCCGCGTCAGGATGCCTTCGTGGTGGTCGGCAGGGGCGAAGGTGCCGGGCTCGGCCATATCCGGGATGACGAAGTCGGTGAACAATCCCAATGCGACCTGCGAGCGCACGCAGGCGACCTTGACCTCGGCGAGCGTGAGCCGCAGATGCTCCACGGCGCGCGTGCCGCCGTTGGTTCCGTAGCTGACGAAACCGGCGGCTTTGTCGGCCCACTCGGAAAACAGGAAGTCGATGGCGTTCTTGAGCGCCGCGGGCATGGAGTGGTTGTACTCGGGCGTCACGAAAACGAAGCCGTCGAAACCGTCGATCAGCTCGGCCCAGCGCCGGGTGTGGTCGTTGCGATACCCGCCGATCGCAGCGGGCAGCGGTTCGTCCAGGAACGGCAGGCCCATGTCGGCGAGATCGAGCACGCACACCTCGGCCCGGTCACCGAGAAAGACGGCGGCGCGGGCACGGGTCCATTCAGCGACCTGCGTAGCGCGACGGCCGGGTCGGGTGCTTCCGGAGATGACGGCGATGCGAAGCGGAGAAGTCATGCCCCGAAGGTACAACGCTCGTTGTAGTTTTTGCAACGACCGTTGTACTTCGGCATACTGACCCCGTGCGGACGGACAAACAACGTGCCCTGCTCGACGGCGCCCTGCGGGTTTTCGCGCGCGACGGCTACTCGCGCGCCAGCATCGACGTGCTCGCGGCCGAAGCCGGCGTCTCGTCGCGGACGATCTACAACCACTACGGCGACAAGGCCGGACTGTTCCGCGCGGTAATCCTGGACAGCTCGGACCGCGTGGCCGAACGCCAGATCGCGGTCGCCGACAAGCTGCTGGGCCGGATCGCCGACCTCGAGTCCGACCTCGTCGAATTCGGCCTCCAGTGGGCGAAACGCGACCCGGAAACCGAACCGCACTGGGCACTGGTGCGCCAGATCCAAGCCGACTTCGACCACATCGCCCCGGAAACAGTCGCAGCCTGGAAAGAACGCGGCCCGACCCGCGTACGGCAAGCCTTGGCCGATCATCTGCGCAGGCTCGCCGCGGACGGCCACTTAGAGCTGGAAGACCCGTCGCTGGCCGCGGTACACCTCGTGCAACTCACCGCGGGCAGCGCCGCCGCGGCCGAACCAGGAGAGGACTGGGAAACGGTAATCCGGTCCGGGGTCGGGGTTTTCCTGCGCGCTTACGCGCCGGGGGTTACCGGTCGAAGCTGAGCGAGCACGGGTGCGTCCTGGTCGCCAGATCGATCACGAGGCAATGCAAGCGCGTGGTCTGGCCCCGAAAAGCCGCTCCATATAAGGATAGCGCTCGCTTAGCGGGCAGGGGATGCGAGTGGACAGCCGCGCTCGCTGAAGTCGTCAACGGACAAGGCCGGATGGCGAAAGTCCAGGTGCGGCGCAGGCGGCGAGGGCAACTGCGGAGGTCGCGATGCGGGATGAGGTCGTGGCGGTGCGCGATTCCCGAACAGCAACAACCCCCGGGCGACCCGAGAACGCCGGGGGTTTCTCGTGCCTGCGGGGCTACTGCGGAGATACGGGCGCGAAGCTCTCCGCCCACGCGGCACCGTCCCACCACTGAAGCTGGCCGGGCTGGTTCGGCGACGGGTACCAGCCCTGCGCGGGTGCGGCGGGGGCGGCCGTGGGTGCGGGTGCGGACAGTTGGGCGGGTGCCGGTGCGGGAGCGGCCGCAACGGCGGCAGCGACGGCCTCTGCCTGCTTCACGGCCGCTGCGGCAGTCGCCTGCTGAGCGCGGGTCTGTGCCTCCAACTGTTTCAGCTGAGCCTTGGCGACGCGCTGTTTCTTCGACGAACCGCGAACGATGCCACCGGTGCTGACCATGAGGGACTTGCGGATGATGCCCATGTGCGGGCCTTTCTGTTCAGTGTGGTTATTCGGAGGTCGCGTGACCGGGACCGACCGTTACGCGGCGGTTGCCCGATTCACCCGGCAGGCCACGGTGTTGGGGTTCTTCAAAGAGACCCGTTCGCCGCTCGCGGTCGGCTGGTCGTCGTAGAAGATCGCGCATCCTGCAGCCGGGTCGCCGATTGGCTCGGCGACGTACAGGACGAGGTCCAGCTGATCGGTCGTCTCCTCGGTCTGGCGGCACGTGCCTACGCTTCCCGGGCGACCTTTCGCCGCGTGATCTCCACGGGCTGGGCGGCCTCGGAGAGTTCGACGCGCACCCGCTGGAATTCCTCGACGTGCCGCTCGCGGTGACCGCTAGCCTGGACGACGAACTGCCCGCAGCCGTGACCGCCGCGGGTTTCGAAGTGCTCGAACTGCGCGAGGCGGCCGGCGACGGCCCGAAACCCGTCAGCATCGCTATGCCGCCGCTTGGGGGACTCGTGGCCGCCAAAGCGGTGAAAAGTGGACTGAACGGAGCAATTCCGTAAAAGCGGGTAACGGATCTGCCGGGCGATCGATACCAAGATCGCGAGGTTCGCGAACTGGTGGCCGGCGGCTGACCGGGGAGGTGTGGACGGCTTCAGGGAGGGAAGCTGTCAGAGCGTTTCCGCCGCCCGATCGCGATGGTCTTGAAGTCCACTGTCGAATGATCGCGTACCGGACGTGAGGTCCGGCGCAATCTGCTTGTGCTCGATTGTGCTGCCCCGCCGTGTGTCGCGGCCGGGGAATTCCGTTGTGCCTCATTTCTTGAAACAGCTGAGGGGTTTTCCATGCACCAGCGGCGTTTTCTGCTCAGATCCACGGTCCTGTGTTCCGCGCTCACCGCCGCGGTGGTCGCGCCCACGGCGAACGTGGCTGCCGCGGCGGACACGATCACCTGTCGAGAAAGCGCTTCCGTCTTTTACACCCGGCCTGACACTTATCTGGATCTCGACCGCCACAACGAGCCCGAAACCGGCATCAACTCCTGGACGGGACGGTCGACGATCGGCTACACGTGGAGCGGCCGCACGCTGGCCGGACCCGACGGACGGGTCTACTCCTTCGGGAAGGACGGCGTGGTCATCCGTCAGCGCCGGCAGGGGAACGCGTGGGACAACGGCGGCGTCTCCCAGACCATCGCGACCGGGTGGAACGTGACGCAGCCCGAGATGCGCAACCGCATCACCGTCGACAGTGCGGGTGACTTCTACTGGGCGCACGACGATGTCCTGACCTGGCGGCGCTACGACGAGACCGCCAAGACCTGGACCGAACGGCTCATCGACACCGGGTGGACGGCGCAGAAGTACGACCTGATCGTCGCGGCCGGGTATGGCGTTTTCTACGCGCGGACGCCTGCGGGCGTGCTGTACCGGTTCCAATACGACGCGGCGAGCCAGCGCTGGATCGAGCACGGCACCTTGGTCGGTTCGGGCGGCTGGCAGTACTTCAGCACGATCGCTTCGCCCGGCGGGGACGTCCTCTACGCGCTCGACAAGAACACCAAAGAGCTGAAGTGGTACCGCTACCTCGGCGGCGGGGTGTGGGCGGGTCCCACCGGCAAGGTGGTGGGCAACGTTCCGGCCGACTGGCAGGTGGCGATCACCACGGACGACTGCAAACTGGTCAACCCCGGCCAGCCGCAGCGGCCTGCGGTGCCGTCGAGGCCGACGTCGCCGAGCTTCGTTCTCGAGGGCGCCGCTGGGAAACTGCAGCACTTCTACGTCGACGACTTCGGCAGGCTGATCCACGGCAGGCAGCGCTCGGACGACATCACCTTGGTCGACTTCGCCGTGGTGCCCGGCTACCAGCAGCTCACCGGTATGCCCGGCGCGCTGCGCTCCGACGAATACGGCATGCTGGTGACCGCGCTCGGCCAGGACAGCGAAACCCGTGCCAGCACGCAGGCTCCGAACACGACGAGCTGGGCCCAGCTGACCGGTTTCGGCGGCTGGACGCCTGGGCCGCCGAGCCTCGTGATGCGGGAGAACCTCGGATACGCCTTCGCGGTCGACGCCTCCGGCAAGTTGTGGATGCGTGTGCAGAGCGCGGTGGGCCGCGAGTTCCTGCCCTGGACGGTGCTGCCCTCGTCCGGGCTGAGCCCGGACATCACCGTCGTGGCCCAGCCGGACGGCATCGACATCCTCGCGCGGACGACGAGCGGTGCCTACACCAAGGCCACCTACCTCGGCGGCACGCTCGGTCCCTGGATCACGGTCCCCGGGACGGGCTGGACAAAGAACACCGCCGCGGTCGCCAACCCGGACAAGAACCTCCAGGTTTTCGCTACCCAGCCGGACGGTGCCGTAGTCACGCTGCGGGAGACGAACGACGGGTTCACCGGCGAATGGAAGCCGCTGGCCGGGGTGACCGCCGCCGGCGCGCCGGCCGCCGCGGTGGACACCGCGGGGATCGTGCACGTGGCCGTCCTGGCGACCGACGGCTTCGTCTACGTCACCGAACAGGCGGCTCCGGGCAGCACGGCGTATCGCACCTGGGAAAGACTCAAGGATTCGCGGACCGGAGCCGCTTACCCGTCCGCGACGGACCCGTTCCTGGTCAGCCGCTCCGCGGGCGGCGTCGCCGCCGTATTCCGCGGCTCCGACGGCGTTTCCTACGCCTACAGTTCGGGCGCGGCCACCGCCGTCGCGGCGCGTTCGGCCGACGCCGATCGCACCGTCTTCGTGGGCGGGCCGTTGCCGAAGCCCCAGTTCTGACGGTATCCGGCGCGGCCGCCCCGAAGTACGCGGCCGCGCCGGACGCCCTCGATTCCTTTCCCTGGCTTCCTTTTCGCCGACTGACTTCGAGGTGGTCTCGATGTTCGCTCGTCAGGCTGGACACGTCCGTGCCCGGAAGATGTTCACCCGGCCCCTGCTCTTCGTCGTGCTGCTGGCGCTCCTCGCCGGGATGATCGGTCCCGCCGTCAACTACGCGATCCCCGGCCGGGACGACGACGCGACGCTGCTGGCCGAAGCCATGGCCAAATCGCCCAAGCAGCGAGGCGGAACGGCCGCCGGGCAGCAGGACGAGGCGGGGGGCGCGCCGAATTCCGCCGGCCCGAAGTCTCTGCAGTCGAAGTACGCCCCGATCGCGGCCGGAGTCGAGAAGGCAGCCGCCAACCGGGTCAAGGTCGAGACGCCGCCGTCGCGGGCCACCGGATACGACGAGAAGACGAGCAAGGAACTGCCGGAGCGGCGTACGCCCACCGAGCGGACCTACGCCAACACCGACGGCACCCACACCACCGAGTTCAGCCAGGACCCGATCAACTACCGGACTCCGAGCGGTGAGTACCAGCCGATCGACACCACGGTCGTGCCGAAGGAGAACGGCGCGGGCTGGCGGAACGCGGGGGACAGCATCGGGGTGGGGTTCGCGGCGGCCGGCTCCCCGGATTCATTGGTGGACCTGAAACTCGACGAAGAACACGGGTTCGGTTTCGGCGTCGCCGACGCGGCCGGAACCGCGGGCCAGGTGTCGGGCAGCAGCGTCAGCTACCGCGGCGTCCGCGAATCCGCCGACATCCGGTTCGACGTGGTGCCCGGCGGCCTGAAAGAGACGTTGGTCCTCGACAGTCCCCAGGCTCCGACGGCATGGGAATTCCCCTTGCGGCTCAATGGCCTCCGTCCGTCGCTTGTGGACGGTCGGGTCGCCTTGCTCGACACCGCCGGACAGGAGCGCGCGCGGATCCCGGCTGGGTTCATGACCGACGCCGCCCGCGACCCCGAGACCGGTGAGGCCGCCCTGTCTCGCGGAGTGACGTACCGGCTCGTGGAACGTGCTGGGAAGACCGTGCTGCGAGTGGAACTCGACGCGGCCTGGCTGCGCGATCCGGCCCGCAAGTACCCGGTCGAGGTGGACCCCAGCGTCGACACGACGGCGTCGAACGGCGGCACCGTTTTCCAGAACGGGAGCCGCCTCGACGGGTCGACCGAACTGAAGGCCGGGACGACCGGTCCGCTTCGGGCCGCCAGTTATCTGTCCTTCGGCGGAGTCGAAACCCGGCTGCGCAACCACAAGATCCTCGGTGCCCAGCTCACCCTCAAGAACACCTGGTCGTGGTCGTGCCAGCCGCGTCCGCTGACGGTGCACGGGGTCACCGCGCCGTGGAACACCGCGAGCGGCTATCCGGGCCCCGGCTACGGTCCGGCGCTGGCTGATCCGTCGTTCGCGCGCGGCTACATCGGCCGCCAGCAGCACGCGTCCAGTTGCCCGTCCACCACCGAGCTCATCCCGCTCGGCCCGGCGGGCCGCGACCTGGTGCAGCGCTGGGTCACCGGCGAAAGCCCCAACTACGGGCTGACCATCCGCGCTTCGGAGACCGATCCGTACGGCTGGAAGAAGTTCACCGGGCACAACACCGCCAACCCGCCGCGACTGTTCGTCACTCACTCCGCCTACGACGCCGGGTACCGAGTCGACCGCGGCGTTCCCGAGCCGCCGGTCACGCGCACGCAGGGCGGCAAGGTCCGGATCACGGTGACGAACCGGAGCGCCGAAACCTGGCGGGCGGCCGACTACGCGCTCGGCTATCGCGGCTTCACCGCCGCCGGCGCGCCGGTCGTCGCCAAGGAAGCCGCCAGCCTGCCCCGCGACGTTCCGCGCGGCGAGTCGGTCACGCTGGACGCGACGATCGGCGCCATCGAACCAGGGGACTACCTCTTCGACTTCAGCATGCTCCGCCGGGGCGGGCCGTGGTTCACCGACGAACAGGTCCCGCCCACCCGCCTGTCGATGACGGTTTTCGACATTCCGCCGATCGTGAAGGCCCAGTACCCGCCGAACGGCTATTCCGCGCAGACATTGACCCCTCAGCTGTGGGTGGACGCCGTCGATGTCGACGCGCCGGTGTCCTCGGCCCTGAAGTACCGCTTCGAGGTCTGCGAGGACTACCGGAAGCAGCCGGACGGAACGCTGACCGGAGTGTCCTGTGTGGACTCTGGCTACGTGGGCAAGCGGACGTGGAACGTCCCGCCCGGCGCCCTGCGATGGAGCAAGGACTACCAATGGCGGGCCTTCGCCTACGACGGTCATTCGGAGAGCGAGAAGCTCGCCCCGAGCCACCTGCTCACCGCGGTGCCCCAGCCGGAGATCACCTCGCATCTGGCCAACGCACCCTACAGCGGGGCGCAGCGCGACTTCGATCCCCAAACCGGCAACTACTTCTCGAGCGCCGTCGACGCGGCACTACAGGTGACCGGACCCGAGCTGAACATCACGCGGACGTACAACAGCCTTGATCCCCGACGGGACCTCCTCTTCGGCTCAGGCTGGTCGACGCGTTACGACATGAAGGTCGTCCCCGACGACGACGGCTCGGGCAACGTCGTGGTGACCTATCCCGACGGGCAGCAGGTACGGTTCGGCCGCAACCACGACGGCTCCTTCGCCGCACCGCCCGGGCGCCAGGCCAACTTCCGCGTCGAGGTCGAGGCGAACGGCGGCGGCTGGGTCCTCACCGACAAAGCTTCGACGCTGTACCGCTTCCGGCCCGACGGCCGGCTCATCGCGGTGTACGACCAGGCCGGGCACTACATCGAGCTCGACTACGGCACCCCCGAACACCTCAAGCGGATCATCAGCCGCACGAGCGACCGGATCCTGTACTTCACGTGGACCGGCAACCACGTGACGTCCGTGGCGACCGACCCGATCGACGGCAAGCAGCTCACCTGGACCTACAGCTACGACGGCGACAAGCTGACCAAGGTCTGCGATCCGAACAACGGATGCACCGGCTACGACCACGTCGCGGGTTCGCACTACCGGAGTTCGGTCGTGGATTCGCGTCCGTCCTCGTACTGGCGGTTCGGCGAGACGAACGGCGCCGTGGCGGCAAGCCAGAACGGGCTCAAACTCGGCAAGGACAACGGGACCTACAAGGACGTCGTCCTGGGCCAGCCCGGCCCGCTGAAGGACGGCGCGGACACCGCCGCGTCCTTCAACGGCACGTCGTCAGTGGTCACCGTGCCGGACGGCTTGGTGCGCAAGAACCGCGATCTCGCCATCGAGATGTGGTTCAAGACCTCCCAGGGCGGGCCGCTCTTCGGCTATCAGCGAGCGCCGATCGGCAGCACGCCCACCGGTGCGGTGCCGGTGCTCTACGTCGGAACCGACGGCAAGCTGCGCGGGCAGTTCTGGAACGGGGGCGTCGGGCCGATCACCTCGGCGGAGGCCGTCAACAACGACCAGTGGCATCACGTGGTGCTTTCCGGGTCGCTCGCGACGCAGACGCTGTACCTGGACGGGCGAAAGGTCGGCAGCGCCCAAGGCGAGATTTCGCACGACGACATCGTTTACAACCAGATCGGCGCCGCCTACACGGTGCCGCCGTCGGCATGGCCGGCGTGGGGTACCGAGCCGCGCCGGTTCTTCTCCGGCCAGATCGACGAGGTGGCCTTCTACGAGTACCCCGTCGGGCCCACGACCGCGCAGGCCCACTTCCAGGCCGGCTCCGGCGCCGACTACCTCTCGAAGATCACGCTGCCGAGCGGCCGGGTCGCCGCGCAGCTGTCCTACAACACCGCCGCCGACCGGCTGGCCGAGGTCACCGATCGGGACGACGGCCACTGGAAGCTCGGCGTCCCGGTGGTGACCGGCACCGAGGGCAACCTGATCCGCACGACCCAGATCTCCGATCCGGGGAACCGTCCGCATTTTTACGACTACGACCCGATGCGCGGCCGGATCCTGCGTTATGTCGCGCCGCTGGGTCTCGGCCTGCGTCCCGAGGATCGTCGCGACAACACGGGAGCGCCCGCTCCGCCGGAACCGCCGTGCGACCCTTCGGCGCCGCCCAAACCGGGCGAACCGTCCTACTGCGGCGGTCCGGTCAACGGCGGCGGTCCCTGGACGGGCGGCCCGGTCACGGGACTGGGCGTGCGGACCTACGACTACGACGACAAGGGTTTCCAGACCACCGTCGGCGACGAACTCGGCAACGTCCTGGTGTTCACCAACGACGAGCGCGGCAACGTCGTGGCGCGCAAGTCGTGCCGGGTGTCGCCGGGCGACTGCCAGACCAGCTACTACAGCTACTACCTGAACTCCGCCGACGTCACCGATCCGCGCAACGACAAGCTGTTGTCGGCGAAGGACGCGCGTTCGTCCGGCCCCGGTGACGCGAAGTACGCCACGACGTACACCTACACCGATCTGGGCGTGCGCGGCCTGGTGCAGACGAAGACGACGCCCGACGGAGCGACGACCCGATACCGGTACACGGAAAGCTCCGATGCCGCGGTCGGGGGAGGGAACACCCCGGCGGGGCTGATCGCGCTGATCACCGACCCCCGCGGCGGCGAGACGCGGTACTCGTACTTCCGCAACGGCGACCTGGCCCAGGTGGTCGATCCTGCCGGGCTGACCACGACCTACACCTACGACGTGTTCGGCAGGCAGCTGGCCGAAACCACGAAGAGCGACTCGAACCCCGGCGGGCTGACGACAACCTACGGCTACGACGCGCTTTCGCACCAGGTGTCGGTCACGAGCCCCGGCGTGGTCAATCCGCTCGACAACATCACGCACACCGCGCAGACAGTGTCTGCTTACGACCCCGACGGCAATCTCCTGCGGACTGAGGCGAAGGACCTGACCGGCGGGGACGCCGCCCGGATCACGGCCTACGCCTACGACAACTTCGGCCGCCGCAGCCAGGAGACCGACGCCGAGGGCGGTAACACCTTCTACGGCTATGACCCGTTCGGCAACAAGACGTGGATGGTCGATCCGGGCGGGAACAAGTACGAATACGGCTACACGGCTCGCAATGCCCTGGCCGAGGTCCGGCTGCGCGCCTGGCACGGCCAGGCAACCGACCCGTCCACCGGGGCCGGGGACCAGGACGGCGAAGGGGACACTTCGGCACTGCCGACCCTGGTGCTCGACTCCTACGGGTACGACCTCGCGGGGCGCCGGATCCGGCACACCGACTCGATGGGCCGGACCACCAAATACCAGTACTTCGACGACGGCAAGCTCTGGCGCACCATCGCCCGTGACGTCCGGGACCCGGACAACCCGAACGCGGCGAAACGCGACATCAAACTGGAAGAACTCACCTACGACGCCGCGGGCAACGTCGTCAAGCGGCTGGCACCCGGTGGCCTGCTCACCGCGTACGAATACGACGCCACGGGGCGGGGCACGGCGCAGACGGCGGATCCGGCCGGGCTCGCCAACCGCGTCGAGTGGACGTACGCGCCGGGAGGCGACGTCACCAGGGCTCAGCACACCGGTGCCAGCTCGAACAGCACCCGGGTCGATGTCGGCCGGGTCGAGACCGTCGAGTACGGCTACGACGTCGCGGGACGGCAGACGAGCACGTCCGTGATGAACGGTTCCTCGGGCAAGCTCACCACCAGCTACACCTACGACCAGCGTGGCCTGGTCACCTCGGTCACGGCGCCGCGCGGCAACGTCGAGGGTGCCGATCCCGCGCAGTTCACCACGAACTTCGAGTACGACAGGTCCGGGCTCGCCAGCTCGGTCGTCTTCCCGCCCGCCGCAGCCGAAAGCGCTGGGGGACAAGCGGTTCAAACTCGTGCTCGCGAGACGACCGGCTACAACGCCTTCGGCGAGCCCACCGGTGCGCGGGACGCGAACGGCAATGTCAGCAGCACGACCTACGACCGCGTGGGCCGGGTCGTCGAGCAAGCGTCGCCCGACTACCGCAAGCCCGGCGAAAGCGCCGCGGCGAAATCGATCACCAAGGTGCGTTACGACGCACAGGGCAATGTCCTGTCGAAGACCGATCCGATGGGCGCGACCACGCGGTTCCGCTACGACCAGCTCAACCGGCCGGTGGAACGCGTCGATCCCAAACCCGACGCGGGAGACCAGCCGGGCGGGGTCTGGAGCTACACCTACACGACCGCGGGCGAGCAACTGTCCGAAATGGACCCGACAGGGGCCAGGACGGAGGCGACCTACGACGATCTCGGCCGCCAGCTCACCGCCACGAAGCTCGAACGACGCCCGGAACCGGCGGCGTACACGACCCAGCTCCGCTACGACGACGCGGGCAACGTCGTTTCGACCATGTCCCCGACGGGTGAGGCGACGAAGCACGCGTATGACGTGCTCGGCCGGCGCGTCTCCACCACCGATCCCGCTGGCGTAATCACTCAGCAGGGATATGACCTGTCCGGGAACCAGGTCCGGGCCTCCGACGGTCTCGGCCGCACGACCTACCTGACCTTCGACGCCGCGGGCCGCAACGTCGGGGCCTACTGGTACGCCCCGGACGAGCACCTCCTGCGCAAGACGTCGGCGGGCTACGACCAAGACGGCAACCGGATCTCGGTGACCGACGCGCTGCTGCGCACGACGAAGTTCGCCTACGACAACCGCGGGCGGCTCGTGCAGCAGCAGGAACCCGTGTCGGACAAGGAAACCATCACCACGTCGTTCGGCTACGACGCGGCGGGCAACCGTACCCGCAGCACCGACGGCCGCGGCAACGCCACGATCCAGACCTACAACGCGCTGGGATTGCCGGAGTCGGTCGTCGAACCCGCGACCGCCGCTCACCCGAACTCCGCCGACCGCACTTGGACGGCGTCCTACGACCTCAACGGTCAGGCCCTGACCCTTCAGGCACCCGGTGGGGTCACGCGTCAGCGGACCGTCGATGCCTTGGGGCGCCTGACGGCGGAGACAGGTTCCGGGGCGGCCGAGCCGACGACTGAACGCAAGCGGCGTTTCGACGCCGCGGGGCGGCTGGTGGGCGTGAACACGCCCACGGGCGAGGAGATCTTCACCTACAACGACCGCGGCGATCTGCTGACCAGCACGGGACCGGTGGCCGGAACGTCGACCTACGGCTACGACGCGGCCGGGCGCCTGACCCAGCGTGTTGACGGAGCGGGGACGGCGACCTTCTCCTATGCCCAGGGCAGGCTGGCGACCCAGCAGGACGGGTTGACCGGTGTCAAGCAGACGGTCGGGTACGACGGTGCCGGTGCGTTGGCGTCGGTCGACTACGGTTCCGGCCGGACGCGGACGTATTCCTACGACGACCTCGGCCGCCAGACCGGCGATGTGGTCAAGGGCTCCGATGGCGCGTCGCTGGCGTCGATGACCTACGGCTATGACGCCAACGATCGGCTGACGAGCAAGAAAACCACCGGGTTCGCCGGAGCAGGCGACAACGCTTACGGCTACGACTACGCCGGGCGTCTGACGTCGTGGACCGCGGGTGGCCAGACCGTCGACTACGGCTGGGACGCATCGGGTAACCGTGTCAAGGCGGGGGACAAGACCGCCACCTTCGACGAGCGGAACCGCCAGCTGACCGACGGTGCGGACACCCTGCGGTGGAGCCCGCGCGGAACCCTGGAATCCCGTGGAGGCGTCGCGTTCGGGTTCGACGCGTTCGACCGCTCGGTCAAGCAGGGTGGTGCCTCCTACTCGTACGACGGTCTGGACCGGACTTCGGGACGTGACGACAAGACGTTCTCCTACGACGGTCTGAGCCTGAACCTGACCTCGGACGGCACGTCGAGTTTCTCGCGGTCGGCAGGCGACGACCTGCTCGCGCAGCGTCCGGGCGGCGGTGCGGGGCAGTTAGCCCTCACCGACCGGCATTCCGACGTCGTGGGAGGCCTCGATCCCTCCGCGAGTGCGCTGACGGGCTCGGCGAGCTTCGATCCCTTCGGAACGAAGACCGGTTCCGCGGGGGCGACATCCGCACTGGGCTTCCAGTCGGACTACACCGATCCGGACACCGGCTCGGTCGACATGGGCGCACGCTGGTACGCCCCGGGCACGGGCACCTTCAGCGCACGGGACGACGTCTCGCTGCCGGCGGACCCGTCCGTGGCCTCAAACCGCTACACCTTCGGAAACGCGTCGCCGACCAACTACACCGATCCGGACGGCCATTGCCCGATCTGCGTGGTGATCATCATTCACCTCGGTGTCGAGGTCGCCGTGGACCTCATCTTCGAGGGCACCGCGAACGCACCCACCTATCACGGCAGCCCGGGCGACTACCGCACGGACGGCTGGGGCAAGAGTGATCGGGGCTGGAATCCTTCCTACCGGTCCTCCTACTCCGATTCGGGCACTGGCGCAGGTCCAGCACCAGGACGTCGCGGGGGACACAGCGTCGGACCACGCGACCGGCACGGTCACGGCGTCGCCGCACCGCACGGCCGGCGTGGGCACGGCGGCGGCTCCGCCTGGCGACCGGCTCCGCCGCCTCCCCCGCCGCCGGGCATCAAGGCACGGCAAGACGCCTGGGAACGCGCCCTGCGGGTCGCCGACGCCATTCCCGCCGACGCGCAGAAGAACTACCTGGTCGACGGAACGACGTCGAGCAACCCGAACCTTCCCGCCAGCCGGGTGTCCGGAACCGCGGAAGGCCTGCAGAACGCGGCCGAGCTCTATCGGATCTTCCGGGACATCGTCCGGGGACCCAACGGCGAAGTGGTGCAGAACGTTGATCCGCTGCCCATGTCGGAGTTGGCGCAGCACGGAGACGTCGAGGTCTTCTTCCGGGCTATGTCCCGCAAGGAATTCGAGTCTTTCAAGGTGAATGGAATCGTGCCGAAGCGGACTGAAAGTTTTGTCACTCAGGAGGCCGACTACATCAAGACGAGGATTCCGCGGTTCAAGAGAGGGGAATACGATGTCGTCGTCACCATGTTCATGAAACCTGGCACCAGGGACATGCTGGTCGAGCATGGTGCGATCAGTCGGCCGCCGGCTCCCCTGCTGGAGGAACGCGGGCTGGGACACCTGCCGACACTGCAACCGGGTAACGCGAATCAGGTGCACGTCAAGGCTGAGCGCGGCTACGTGACGTATGGCCTCAGGCTGAGGGACGGGTCTGGGACGTCACAGCTGTACAATGAGAGAATAATCGGATACCGGGACGACGAATTAAAGGATTTCGCGGGCTGATGCTTTCCTGTGCGGACGTGGAACAAGTTGTGACGAATGCTTCCTTGTCGCCTCGGGAGAAGGGAGCCCGGTTACGCGAATGCGAGAACCTGGGAGACTGCGTCGAAGGCGGCTTGCGGGCCAGTCTCGATGCCGGTGACTGGAAGAAGTTCTATTGGTACGTGCTCGCGACCGATCTCGCTCCCCGGGAAAGCTACGTCCCGATTCTGGTCGAGGCACTGGAAATGGCTCGCGGTGAACCTCGGATCCATGCCGCTGATGTGGTCTCGGTTCTGTCCGACCTGGCTTCGCCCGAGTCGGTGCGTGTTCTCGCTCGCACGGTTGCTTGGCGTCCGAATGGAGAGGGGGGCGCCGACCTCGCGCTGGACGCGATGGACGCGTTACTGCATATCGACACGCCTGAGTCGAGGGAGGCCATCGCCTCCTTGGTGAGCGACGATCGCGCCGAGGTGCGGGAACTGGCGCGGGATGTCGTCGACAATCCCGGCCAGTTCTGGTGAGGAGCCGGATCTCAGAAGCCGAAGCTGACTCGTTCGATCTTCACCGGCTTGGCCGGAAGACCGTCGAGCGGCCCGCGTTCGCTAGGGATGATCCCAGCCGCCACGATCCGGTCCAGCACGTCCATCCCGCGCACCACTCGACCCAGCACCGAGTAATTCGCCGGAATATGCGCGAAAGAATGCACGATGAAGAACTCCGACCCGTTCGTCCCCGGCCCCTGGTTCCCCATGGCCACAGTGCCGCGCTCGTAGGTCTCCGCCCCGCTGACCTCGTCCGGGAACTTGTACCCAGGCCCGCCTTTTTCGACCTCGTAGATGTCGCCGCACTGCAGGACTCCGAGGCGCGCGGAGTTCGTCAGCCGCCAGCACTGGGAGCGGTCGTAGAAGTGCTGCAGCACCAGGCTCGCCATGTTCGCGACCGCGCACGGGGCCGCTCCGCCGCTGTTGAGGCGGACGGTGACCGGGCCGTAGTTGTAGTGGAAGGTGACGTCGATCGTGCCGCGGGTAAGCGCGAACGGCAGCGGGCGCAGCACCGGACGCGCCGCCGGGTTCTCCGGCGTCGGCGTGAAAGTGCATTTCACCACCGGCGGCTTCGCCGACGGGGCAGCGCTGGCCGGGGCCGCGGTGCACAGGGAAAGACCGGCGATGACGGCGGCCGCGAGCGCGGCCCAGCGTGGCTTCATGGGCCCGGAAACTAGCGAATCAGGGGCCGCCGGCGCCAGGGCTTACTTGCGCCAGGCGGTGCGGCTCTTGCGCAGGTCGAGCAGCAGGAGCAGGACGATGAACGCGGCCAGCCCGACGAGCCACACGTTCTCGGTGTTGTTCTCGTGGTTGCCCTTGATCATCACCAGCAGGATGGCCGCGGACAGCCAGCCCGCGATGCGGGTGGCCTTCGGGAACGAGCCGTGCCAGCCCCACTCCGCCGACGGCTCGTCGCGCGGGTCGACCTCGGGGCGCTTCTCGACCGCCTTGCCTGCCACGACCACTCCTTCAAACCGCCCGATGTTGTGCTCTCGCATGATCCCACACCGCTGGCCGCCGCGCGGACACGACCCGGGCCATAATGCTTGCTGATGACTACTTCGCGAAGCGTCCTCGTGCTGGGTTCCACCGGGTCCGTCGGGACCCAGGCGCTCGACGTCGCCGCACGTAACCCGCATTTGTTCACGATCGCCGGCCTCGCCGCCGGCGGTTCCGACCCGGCGACGCTCGCCGAGCAAGCGATCGCGCACGAAGTAGCGGCCATCGCCGTGACGAAGCCCACGGCGGTCGAAGACGTGCAGCTCGCGCTGTACGCCGAGGCGCAGCGCAGGGGGTACTCGAAGGGCGAGTTCCGTCTTCCGCGCATTCTCGCCGGCGCTGACGCGGTCGGCGAGCTGATCGATTCGGTGCCGGTCGACGTAGTGCTCAACGCGGTGCCCGGTTCCCAGGGCCTCGACCCGACGCTGCGCGCGCTCGCCACCGGCGCGACGCTCGCGCTGGCCAACAAGGAATCCCTCATCGCCGGCGGTCCGCTGGTGCTCGCCGCTGCGAAGCCGGGACAGCTGGTGCCGGTCGACTCAGAGCATTCGGCGATGGCGCAGGCGCTGCGGTCCGGCGAGGACAACGAGGTCGCGCGGCTCGTGCTCACCGCGTCCGGCGGTCCGTTCCGCGGGAAGCAGCGCGCGGACCTCGGCGAGGTCACCGTCGAGCAGGCGATGGCGCATCCGACCTGGTCGATGGGCAAGCTGATCACCATCAACTCGGCGACGCTGGTGAACAAGGGCCTGGAGCTGATCGAGGCGTCGCTGCTGTTCGGCATCGAACCCGCGCGCATCGACGTGACGGTGCACCCCCAGTCGATCGTGCACTCGATGGTCACCTTCGCCGACGGCTCCACCATCGCCCAGGCGAGCCCGCCGGACATGCGGCTGCCGATCGCGCTGGCGCTCAACTGGCCGCACCGCGTGCCCGGCGCGGCCGCCGCGTGCTCCTGGGACACCGCGGCGAGCTGGACCTTCGAGCCGGTCGACAACGACGCGTTCCCGGCCGTCGAGCTGGCTCGCGAAGCGGGTGCCGCGGGCGGCTGCCTGCCCGCGGTTTTCAACGCGGCGAACGAGGAATCAGTAGCCGCGTTCCTGGCGGGCAAGGCCGGATTCCTGTCGATTGTGGACACCGTCTCGCAGGTGGTGTCCGACGCGGGCGAATGGCGGCGCGAACCCCGCGACGTCGCGGACGTGCTCGCCGCCGAGCAGTGGGCCCGCACCCGGGCCGCCGAGCTGCTGGGATGAGCGCGACCGGTGCGCGAAGGCGGGCCGGTTGATGCAACACTGGTTTCACGCTGGCGGCGGATACTTGAACCCGTAACTTTCTCTCGGGTGGTCTCACCGCCTGAAGCCGTGGAAGACGACGAAACCTGCCGCCACCGCATCGCGGATCGCGGCTGAGGGGTGAGGTGCAGGGCCCGTGCTTGCCTATGTGATCGGCGTGGTGCTCTTCGCGCTCGCGATCTGTGTTTCGGTCGCGTTGCACGAAGCGGGCCACATGGTCACCGCCCGGATGTTCGGGATGCGGGTCCGCCGGTACTTCGTCGGCTTCGGTCCGACGGTGTTCTCGTTCCGGCGCGGCGAGACCGAATACGGCCTCAAGGCGATCCCGCTCGGCGGCTTCTGCGACATCGCGGGCATGACCGCGCTCGACGAGGTCACCCCGGAAGAGGCGCCGCGCGCGATGTGGCGGTTCAAGGCCTGGAAGCGGACCGTCGTGATGTCGGCCGGTTCCATCACGCACTTCCTGCTCGGCTTCATCGTGCTGTTCATCATGGCCGCGACCATGGGCCTGCCGAACGTGGACATGAAGCCGATCGCCGCGCAGATCTCCGACTGCGTGCAGAACGCCACCACGGTCGAGGCGGCCAACAACCCGGTGTGCAAGCCGGGCGACCCGGCTCCCGCCAAGCAGGCCGGTCTGCTCCCCGGCGACCAGGTGCTGTCGGTCGCGGGCAAGCCCACTCCGACCTGGGACGACATGGTCACCCAGGTGAAGTCGCTCTCCGGGCCGGTCCCGGTGGTCGTGCAGCGCGACGGGGCCGAGCGCACCTTCGTCGTCGACATCCCGAAGGTGATCCGGCCCGCCGCGAAGGGCGGCACCGAGTCGGTCGGCGCGGTGGGCATCGCCAGGGCCACGGCCATCCACTACAGCGTGGCCGGCGCGTTCGGCGGCGCGGCGTCGTTCACCGGCGACATGTTCGCCCGCACGTGGGACGGGCTGATGGCCTTCCCGAAGCGCATCCCGGCGGTCTTCAACTCGATCTTCGGCGGCGAGCGCGACCCGGACACCCCGGTCAGCGTCGTCGGCGCGAGCAGGCTCGGCGGCGAGGCGGTCGAGGCCGGGCTGTGGCAGGTCTTCCTGCTGCTGCTGGCCAGCCTGAACTTCTTCATCGGCGTGTTCAACCTGCTGCCGCTGCTGCCGATGGACGGCGGGCACATCGCGATCGTCTGGTACGAGCGGGTCCGCGACTGGCTGCGCGGCCTGCGCGGCAAACCCGCGGGCGGCCCGGTTGACTACACGAAGCTGTCCGCGATCACGATGGTGCTGGTGGTGATCGGCGGCGGCGTCACGCTGCTCACGGTGACCGCCGACATCGTCAATCCGATCCGCCTGCAGTAACCGCGCGCACCGGCCGGGTCACGCACGCGTCCCCGGCCGCCCGACCGGGGGTAACGCTGCTCACCGCGTCGGCTGACTTCGTTGAACCGCGCCCGGGTGGGGTGGGTACGCTGGAAGCGTGACCGTCGCGTTAGGTATGCCCGCTCTGCCCCCGCCCGTTCTCGCCGAGCGTCGCAAGACCCGCCAGCTGATGGTGGGGTCGGTGGGCGTCGGCAGCGACCACCCGATCTCGGTGCAGTCGATGACCACGACGCTGACCTCCGACGTCAACGCCACCCTGCAGCAGATCGCCGAGCTGACCGCCGCTGGCTGCGACATCGTGCGCGTCGCGTGCCCGTCGGCCGACGACGCCGAGGCGCTGCCCGCGATCGCGAAGAAGTCGCAGATCCCGGTGATCGCCGACATCCACTTCCAGCCCAAGTACGTGTTCGCCGCGATCGAGGCCGGCTGTGCCGCGGTGCGGGTGAACCCGGGCAACATCCGCAAGTTCGACGACCAGGTCAAGGAAATCGCGCAGGCCGCGAAGGACCACGGCACGCCGATCCGGATCGGCGTCAACGCCGGGTCGCTCGACAAGCGGCTGCTCGAGAAGTACGGCAAGGCCACTCCCGAAGCGCTCGCCGAATCGGCGATGTGGGAGGCGTCGCTGTTCGCCGAGCACGATTTCCACGACATCAAGATCTCGGTCAAGCACAACGACCCGGTCGTGATGGTGCGCGCCTACGAGATCCTCGCCGAGCAGTGCGACTACCCGCTGCACCTCGGCGTCACCGAGGCCGGGCCCGCGTTCCAGGGCACGATCAAGTCCGCCGTCGCGTTCGGCGCGCTGCTGCGCCAGGGCATCGGCGACACCATCCGGGTGTCGCTGTCCGCGCCGCCGGTGGAGGAGGTCAAGGTCGGCACGCAGATCCTGCAGTCGCTGAACCTGCGGCCGCGGAAGCTGGAGATCGTGTCGTGCCCGTCGTGCGGGCGCGCGCAGGTGGACGTCTACACCCTCGCCGACCAGGTCACCGCCGGGCTGGAGGGGATGGAGATCCCGCTGCGCGTCGCGGTGATGGGCTGCGTCGTGAACGGTCCCGGCGAGGCCCGCGAGGCCGACCTCGGCGTCGCGTCCGGCAACGGCAAGGGCCAGATCTTCGTGAAGGGCGAGGTCATCAAGACCGTGCCGGAGCACGCGATCGTGGAGACCCTGATCGAAGAGGCCATGCGGATCGCCGAGGAATCCGGCGAGAGCATCGGCGAGGGCGCGCCGAGCGTCACCGTCGGCTGAGTTTTTCCCCGCGGAAGGGCTCCTCGGCTTCGGTCGAGGAGCCCTTTCTTTTTCAGCGGCGTTCCAGCAGGACGACCGGGACCTGCCTCCCGGAAGAGGCCTCGAACTCGGCGAATTTCGGGACCAGCGCGATCTGTTCCGCCCAGATCCTGGCGCGTTCTTCCCCGGCGGCGAGCCGTGCTTCAACCGGGATTTCTCCCGTGCCCGCCTCGACGACGGTTCGCGGATTCGCCATGAGATTGCGGTACCACGCGGGGTCGCGCGGGCTGCCGCCGTGCGTCCCGAATACCGCCCAGTTCTCGCCGACCGGCCGGTAGAACAGCGGGCTGATCCGCGCTTTCCCGGTTTTCGCGCCGACGTGGTGCACGAGGATCAACGGCATCCCCTTTTCCGGAAACCCCGGCATATGCGGCGGTACCGGACGGCCCGCCGCGAGTTCCTCCGGACTGCTCCACGCGACGTATCCGGCGTTCTCCCGGAATTCGGCGCGGATCCGGACATTCCAGTCGTCAAGGGTGGGCACGGCATCTCCTTCGCTAGGCGGAGCACTTGCTCCGCAAAGTAGCACACTAGGAGGAGCGAGTGCTCCGGTTAAGCGAGTATGCTCGGCGCATGGCCGTGGCTGAACCGCACACCCCCACCCGCCGTCGGGCTTTGCGCGCGGACGCGATCCGCAACCGGGAGGCGATCGTCGAAGCCGCCGCCGAGGTGATGGCGGAGCAGGGAGCCGCGGTCGACGTCCGCGAGATCGCGCGACGCAGCGGGGTCGGCATGGGGACGCTGTACCGGCACTTCCCGAAGAAGGAAGACCTGGTCCGGACGGTCTTGGACCAGGATTTCTCCCGGTGGGCCGAGGCCGCGCGCCAAGCCGCGATCGAGGCGGAGGACCCGTGGGCGGCGCTGACGGATTTCTACCGGCAGGCGTTGTCCGGCTGCGCCCGGCACCGCGCGATCATGGAAAGCTTCGCGCTGACGTGGACGGACCCGGATCCGACGGGGATTCCCCAGCTTCGTGCGGTTCTGGAGGAGCTGCGGGCACGGGCGGCGGAGTTGCTGCGTCCTGGGGTTACTACGGATGATTTGGTGCTGTTGCTGATTTCCCTGGGGTACGCCGCGCAGTTCACGGACGAGTGCCGTCCGCACATGTGGAACCGGTTGTTGCTGGTTTCGCTGGACGGGCTGCGGGCGGAGCACCGGGAGCCGTTGCCGGAAAGCTAATCGCCACCGCCGGGCGTGATGGAGAGCCCGTGGCGCGGGTCCGGCACGGCTTCGAGCGCTGCTTTTACCGAGGGCTGATCGCAGAATTCGTCGCGGATGGTCTCGGTCCTGAAGGCGATCTCGAACACGACGCCGCGTTCGTGCGTCCGCCACGACCATCGCACGGCGCGGTCGATAATCGCGGCTTTGAGGAAGGTGTCGAAGTAGGTGCGGCGCCAAGTGCTCGCCGGGGTTTCTCCGTCGAGTACTTCGATGAGCAGCCAGGGGTCTGACACTATTCGGCCTCGCTCAGCAGAAGAAGCGCGTAGTAGGCCAAGAAATGCTCCACCGCATACGGTCCCTCGGTCACCTGCGGCAGCGAGGCCTCCGCATGCTCCCGCGAAGCCGCCTCGACCGCGGCGACCCGGCTGTCCCCATCCGGCAACGCCGCCGCGATCCGCCGCCAGCACCAGGCGCGGTGCAGGTTGAGCCCGTGCAGATGGGCGATCAACCCGTCGGAAGCGTCGGTCACCACCGCCGGAGTGAACAACGCTGCCGGGTTCCGGTCGGAGATTCCGGGCAGGAAATCCTCCAGCCAGGCCCCGAAATCGGCAGCCGACATGAGGCGGCTCATCAACTCAGCCTCAGCCAGCGCGGGGGTCAGGAAGTCGGCCCCGGACGGCTCCCAGGCACCTGGGTAACCACGGTCCGAGCCGAACCAGCGCCAGGCCGTTTCGGTGATCACCTCCCGCAACTGCGGTTCGCCCTGGGACGCCAGGTGGTCGGCGTACGGCAGCGCGCGAGAGAGCCCGAAAGCGCCGTTCTCGTGCAGGCCATAGCGAATGGGATAAGTGACCTTCGGCAGCCAGTCGAGGAAGCGGGTCACGAAAAGCCTGCTTAACGGCTGGAGGGCAGCGGACCAGCGCGCGGCGTCAGGGTCGTCCCAGGTCGCGGTTTCCCTGGTCAGAGCCAGCAGGATCGACCAGCCATACGGGCGTTGAGCCGTCCGGTGCTGCTCCGGCGCGAAGCAGGCGGCTTCGGCGGCCAGCGCGGGCTCGGTCAGGTGCGCATTGAGCACAGCGCGGATCTCGTCGGCCGGGACGAGGGCAGGGTAGTGGCGCAGCAGATGTGCCAGCACCCAGAACATTTCCACGCACGAATGCCAGTCGAAGCTGCCGTAGAAGCACGGGTGCAGCTCGCGGATCGGCGGGACGGGAGAGTCGTCGATGCGCCAGTGGCTCTCGTAATGCGGATACTCGCGCACGACGTTGGCCAGCGCGATCCCCGCGAACTCGCCGGCGTGCGCGGCCAGCAGCCCGGCCACGTCAGCCGCGCAGGTGATGTTGGGCGGCTTCGCGGATCTGCAGCCGCACGTTCTCCAGCGAAGCCGCGACCTCGTCGATCTGCCGGATCGCGATCTGCACCGACCCCTGGATCGCCGTCGCGGAGCCGGTTTCGCCGAGCAGGCCGAGCACCTGGGCCTGCAGGCCCTCCAGCTCGTCCTTCGTGGCGAGGGCGATGCCGGTCGGCACCTGGTCGGCGAGCAGTTCGAGCTGCTGCGCCTGTTCCTGGATCGTCATCGGGCTTCTCCTCATCGTGGGGACCGCTCTCCCGTGGTAGCACGAATTCGCCCGCGTCCGGCGCTAGCCTGATCACGTGAGTGAGAGCTGGGCCGCCCGTCCGCCGCATCCGGTGCTGCGGGGGCTGGTCACGCGCTACGTCGGGTACGCACAGGAGAACGTCACCCTCGAAGTGCACCGCGGGCTGCCTTCGCGGCACATCACGCTTGTGATCAGCCTCGAAGAGCCGATCCGGTACGCCGGGCTGGACGGAGCCGGAACGCTGCAGAGCGTCGTCGGCGGCCTGCACACCGAACCCGCGCTGATCACGCAGGACCGGGTGCAACGAGGCGTGCAACTGGAGCTGGACCCGCTGGGAGCGCGGACGCTGCTGGGCGTCACGGCCGCGGAACTGACCGGCCGGGTAACCGACCTGGCCGACTTCGGCGGCGACCTCGCCTGCCTGCCGGACCGGCTGGCGTCGGCGAAGGATTGGCGCACCCGGTTCGCGATTCTCGACGAGGTGCTGGCCGCGCGGGCGGTCGAGCCTGCCGAGCAGCCACCGGAACTGAACCGCGCGTGGCACGAACTGCGCCGCAGCGGCGGCTTGCTGCGGGTCGGCGATTTGGCGGAGGAGGTCGGCTGGAGCCGTCGGCATCTGGGGGAGCGGTTTCGCGCGGAGCTGGGGCTGGCCCCTAAGCAGGCGGCGCGCGTGCTGCGCTTCGAGCGCGCGGTCCGGTTGTTGCGCAGCGGGCATCGTGATCTGGCCGGGATCGCTTATGCCGCAGGGTATTACGACCAGGCGCACTTCTCGAACGAGTGGCGCTCGCTGGCGGGGTGCTCGCCGCGGACGTGGATGGCGGAGGAGCTCCCGTTTCTCCAAGACGAGACCAAACCCGCCGCCGCAGAATCCAGGGCATGACACCACAACCGACAGTCTGGCCAGCCTTCCGCTACAACGACGCCCGGGGCGCGATCCGTTTCCTCACCGACGTCCTGGGCTTCGAGGAGGCCCTCGTGGTGCCCGGCGAGAACGGCGTCGCGCATGCCGAACTCCGGTGGCCCGAAGGCGGTGCCGTGATGCTGGGCAGCTACGGCGGTCCCGCCGACGGGGTGCACGACGAGATGAAACCTGGCACCAGCGCCGTGTACGTGGTGTCGGATCGGGTGGACGAGATCTACGCCCGCGTGCGCGAAGCCGGTGCCGAAATCAGCCTGGAGCTGCACGACACCGACTACGGCTCGCACACGTTCACCGTCCGCGATCCCGAGGGGAACGCTTGGACGGTCGGGAGTTACCGGGGCGCTTAGCCCTCGGGGTAGAAGACGAACAGGGTGCAGCCGGTCGCCGTCGCGGGGACGTGCCACGAGCCGGCCGGGGCGTGGATGAACGTGCCAGCCGGGTAGTCGCGGGCGCCGTCGTTGAAGACGCCGGACACGACGAAGACCTCTTCGGAACCGGGTTCGTGCACGTCGCGTTCGGGCCATGTGCTGCCGGGGTCGAACTCGACGACGTTGGCGTGCGCGCCGTTTTCGCCCTTCCACAGCGGGCGGAGGCGGATGCCGGGGAACAGCTCCTTCACCGGCGCTTCGTCGACCGGGACCGAGGTGTAGCCCGGCTGGGCAAGGATTTCGGGGTGCATGGGTCCCAGCTTGGCTTTCCCGGCGCACGCGGGACAGTGTCAGGAAAGACGTCATAGGGTACTTTCTTGCCATGCATCGCGTGGTGGCTCTCGTTCAGCCGGTGCAGTCGACGTTCGAACTCGGCTGCGGCGTCGAAGTGTTCGGCACGACCCGGGGCGGGGTGCCGCAGCACTACGAATTCGAGGTGTGCACCGAGAATCCCGGGCCGGTGCCGACCACGGCCGGCTACGAGATTCACGTGTCCAGCGGGCTTTCGGCGCTTTCCCGGGCCGACACGGTGCTGATCCCCGGCTGGACGCCCGTCGAAACACCGCTCTCGCCGAAGGTGCGGCGAGCGTTGCTGCGCGCGCGCGAACGAGGCGCGCGGCTCGTCACGATCTGCTCGGGTTCCTTCGCGCTGGCCCAGACCGGGCTGCTGGACGGAAGAACGGCCACGACGCACTGGGCGCGGCTCGACCAGCTGCAGCGGGATTTTCCGAAACTGCAAGTGGAACCGGACGTGCTGTACGTGGACCACGGCGATGTCGCCACGAGCGCGGGCGCGGGAGCAGGCATCGACCTGTGCCTCCACCTGGTCCGGCGCGACCACGGGGCGGCGCACGCGGCGCTGATCTCGCGGCACATGGTGATGCCGACGCATCGCGAGGGCGGGCAGGTGCAGTACGTGCCGCGGCAGGTGTCCGCGGACGCGTCGCTGGACGGGCTGCTCGACTGGGCGGGGGAGCGGTTGGGCACGCCGTTGTCGGTGGAGGATTTGGCTGCCCGCTTGAGGATTTCCCCGCGGACACTGGCCAGGAGGTTCGCGGATCAGCTCGGCACGAGCCCGGGCGCGTGGCTGCTGTCGCGGCGGGTGGCGGAGGCACGGCGACTGCTGGAGGAGACAGACTTGCCGGTGGACGCGATCGCGGCGCGGGTCGGCCTGGTGTCGGCGGTGAACTTGAGGCGCCGGTTCCGGGCGCAGGTCGGAACAACGCCGGGGGCGTATCGAAGGGCTTTCCGGCTGGGGTGAACGGTGATCGGCGCGTACCGGCAGGGAGGTCCGGTACGCGCCGATCACCGGGTTACGCGGTAGTGGTCTGCGCCGTCACCGCGGGGCCGACGCCGTTTCCGGTGACGGCCGCGATCGTGAAGGTGTACGCGGTCCCGGACTTCAGCCCGTCCACGACGCGGGTCAGGCCCTTCTGCGTGGGCTGGCTGACGATCGTGTCGCGGCCGACGACCTCGATGGTGCGGCCGTCGGACACGGTGATCCGGTAGCCGATCACCGGGGTCGACCCGGATTCCTTCGGCGGCGTCCAGCGGATGCTCGCCGCGTCAGTGCTCGGCAGCGCCTTGGCCCCTGTCGGGACGGCCGCGAGCTGGGTGCCAGGCGGCCCGACGGTGACCGGTGCCGACGGCAGCGACGGCAGGCCAGTGCCGAACCGGTTCCGTGCGGCGACCGTGACTGTGTACGTCTGACCATCCGTCAGCTTCGGGATCACTGTGTATCCGGTGCGCGCGAAGTCCTTGGCAGACACCGAACTCGTGACACTGTGCTTGCCGTCCGAAGCAGTCAGCACGTAGTCCTGCACCGGCGCACCGTTCTCCGCGACCGTCGGGTTCCAGGTCGCGTACAGCTGGCCGGACACCGAGAACGTGCCGATCCGCGTCGGAGCCTGCGGAGCGGACGCGCCGTCGATCCTGCGGTTCAGCACCGAGCGGTGGCCCGGTTCGATGCCCGCGTTGTCCACAATGGACTTAGGTGCGGCGGCCGGGTTGCTCAGCAGGTGGTTGCCCGACGTGATGACACCCTTCTTGTTGCCGTCCGGATCGCCCTGCTCCCAGTAGTTCTCGGAGATGACCGTCGGGTCGTTGTTGCCCAGCGAGTCGCGGTAGTCCACGTGCGTGGAGGCGACGTTTGCGTACGCCGCGTGGTAAAGCACGTTGCCGGAAACGGTTTCGTAGGTGCAGCCGTTGTCGGTGTAGACGGACTTCCCGAGACCCCACTGGTCGTAGATGACGTTCCCGGTCACCTTTTCGCCCTCGGCCTGCGACGGTCCGGTGATGCCCTGCGTGTAGATGCCGCCGCCGTCGTCCAGCGAAAGCATGTAGTCGTGGATCAGGTTGTTGGACACCACGTTGTTGCGCGAGACGTTCGGCGTCGCGGCCTGCTTGATCTTGTCCGGCCAGCCGCCCCAGCCCATCGAGATGCCGGAGTACGCTACGTGGTCGATCTGGTTGTGCGACACGACATTGTCCTGCGAATACCCGTTGACGATCGGGACTCCGCCGGTGAATTCGCGCGGCATGCCGTACAGGTGGTTGTTGGTCACCTTGACCCGCGTGGTCAGGTCCGCACCCGCCGCGGTGGGCTTGCTGACGCCACCGATTTCGACGCCGTTGCCGGAGATGTCGGTGAACACGCTGTCGGACACGCTGCTGTCCTGCGCGCCTTCGCCGAGGTCGAGTCCGGCCGCGCCGAGGTGTGCGAACACGGTGTCCTGGAACTCGATCCGGTGCCCGTGCGACAGCGAGACGTTGCCGGGTTCCTTCGTCCAATCCGCGTACGGGCAGGAACCGCCGGGCGTGAACTGGCACAGGCCCTGCGTTGCCCAGCCGCGTTCGCCGGTGATCCGGTAGCCGGCCTGGATTTCGGAGAAGCCTTCCGGCGACGACGGTTCGAGCCACGTCGCGTAGGAGAACTGGATGCCGCGGAAGGAGATGTCGTGGATCGGCTTCTCAGCAGTGCCGCGGCCGTCCACGAGCTTCTCCAGCGCGGGCATCTCGACGTCCGCCCAGTGCAGGTTTTCGCCCTTGCGCGGCAGGTAGTACACGGTGTGCGCGGCGCGGTCGAGGTACCACTCGCCGGGAGTGTCCAGCAGCTCGAACGCATTCTCCACATAGGACGGTTGCCGTCCGTTGGTGAGATCGCCCGGGCCGACCATGTTGACCGAGCGACCGGGGATGTCGGCGAACATCACGCGCTTGGTCGAGTTGTCCCAGCACGGCTGCGCCATGGTGATCGTGGTGCCGGTTGCCGAGGCGACCGGGCAGCGCGGCTCGGTCCACTGGCCGAGGCCGTTGCGCTCGACGTTCCACAGCTCCTCGCCGCTGGTGTACACCAGTTCGAGGTCGCTCGGGTTTCGCCAGTGCGCCATGGTGTCCGCGGACGCGGTGTACCCGGTGTCGGTCGCCTTCACGGTGACCGGAAGCCGCCCGGAAGCCCGCTGCGCGCGGACCCCGTCGACGTACAGCTGGCGAGTGTTGTCCAGGCCGGCGGGCGCGGGCGCGGAGTAAAGCCCCGGCCGTCCGGCGACCGGACGCCAGCCGCTGACCTGCTTGCCGCCGCTGACCACGGTGCCCGGCGAACCCTGCCAGACCACCCGGTGGCCGTTCGTGCCGGAATCGGCCGCGTCGAGTTCGAGCGGCTTGTCGAGCCGGTAAGTGCCGGAGGCGACGTGCACGGTCAGATCGGAGTGCAGCTGCGCGGCGCGTTGCCGGACCAGCTGCTGCGCGCGGGGGAGCGTGCGCACCGGCGACCAGGCGGCGCCGGACCCGGAATCGTTGCCCCACGGCGAGACGTACACGTCCTGGCTGCCCGGCCACGCGGCGGCCGCACCCGCGGGGAGCAGTGCGGTCGCGGTCAGCACCGCGGCGGCGAGCCCGAGGGCGCGCCTCCCGCTGGCGCGCGCTGGTCTGAGCTTCATCCGGGACCTCCGTGTTCGCCAGTGAACGACGCTGGGGCGCGCCGCAAGAAAGATAGGATCTATTCGCGATCGTGTCGAGGGGATTCGGGCGGATATTCCGAGCATTCACGGTGGTGAACAGGGTTGATCCGGTCGGCGGGTTCCGTCCCGGCTAGCGGTCAGTGATCCGATGAATCATTGCTGCCCGAGGTTCGGCGCGCGTACAACGAAGCGATCCCCGGGAGAGGTGGTCGCGATGAAGCGAAGTCGGATCGGTGTGCTGGCCGCGGCGGTCGCGGTGCTGGCCGGAGCGCTGGCGGGAACAGCCGCCGCGGACAGTCAGTCGATCGAGTCCTGGACGCCGGTGGCGAGAACGCCGCCGATGGGCTGGAGCAGCTGGAGCGCGCTGCGCCGGAAGTTCACCGAGGAGACGATCAAGGCGCAGGCCGACGTCATGCACGACCGGCTCGCCGCCTACGGCTACCGGTACCTCAACATCGACGCGGGCTGGAACGACCACGTCGACGAATTCGGCCGCGTCGCGCCGGACCCGAAGAAGTTCCCGAACGGCATTGCCTCGCTGGCCCGGTACCTGCACCAGCGCGGCCTGAAATTCGGCATCTACCTGGTGCCCGGCGTCCCCGCGCAAGCGGTCGCGGCCGATTCGCCGATCGAGGGCACGCCGTACCGGGTGCACGACATCGTCATGCCCGGCGCGGGCAACACCGCGGACGACAAATCCGCGAAGCTCGATTTCAGCAAGCCCGGCGCGGCCGCGTACGTCCGCTCGCAGGCGCGGCAGCTGGCGTCGTGGGGCGTCGACTACATCAAAATGGACTTCGTCGGCCCCGGCGGCGGAAAGATCCCCGCGGACAACCGCGAGGACATCCGGCAGTGGCATTCAGCGATCCAGGCCACCGGTCGTCCGATCCACTTGGAACTGTCGAACTCGCTCAGCATCGCCGAGGCCGCGACCTGGCAGCGCTACAGCAACGGCTGGCGGATCGAAGGCGACATCGAGTGCTACTCGCACTGCGTGGGCCTCACGAACTGGGACGTGCGGGTCAAGCTGCGTTTCGCCGACGCTCCCCAGTGGACTGGCTTCGCGGGTCCCGGTCACTGGAACGACCTGGACTCCATCGAGATCGGCAACGGCGAAGCGAACGGCATCACTCCCGACGAGCGGCAAAGCGTGATGACGCTCTGGGCGATCGAATCCTCGCCGCTGCTGCTCGGCACCGACCTGACCAAACTCGACCCGGACGACCTGAAGCTGCTCACCAACCGCGAGGTCCTGGCCGTCGACCAGGCAGGCCGACCGGCGCATCCGGTTTCGCAGGCAACGCAGCAGCAGGTCTGGTTCAGCCCCGACGGTCGCGGCGGGGTGACGGTCGCGCTGTTCAATCTGGGCTCGACGGAAGCCCCGGTGACCGCGTCTTGGCAGGACCTGGGGCTGAGCGGCCCGGCAGCGGTACGGGATCTGTGGACGCATCGGAACCTCGGGGTCAGCCGGGACAGTTTCACCGCGACGCTCGCGCCGCACGCTTCGCGGCTGCTGCACCTGGTTCCGCGTCATCACTGAGCCCGGCGGCCGTGAGGGGAACCCTCACGTCCGCCAGGGGGACAGCTCCGGAGGCGCCCGGGCGGGGTGCCTCCGGAGCGCTGTGCGGCGGGTTCGAGCACTGTCGGTGGCCGAGCCCGCCGGGGCGCCGCCGTTCGGGTGCGAGGTTCATTCATCTCAGCGTGTCGCCTGGCTCGCGTTCCGTTCACCCGGTTCATCTGGCACTCTGGACCCCGTGTTGCGGCTTGCAGGTGCACGGCTGCTCGATGATCGGGACTATCCGGCGGTGCGCGCTGCACTCGCCGCCGACCCGGTGGGCAGCTGCATGGTCAGCGCCCGGGTCGAGGCGGCCGGTCTCGACCCGTGGCGTCTTGGTGGCGAGCTGTGGGCGTCCGACGCCCGTCCGGTGCGCGCCGGACGGCTCACCGGTTTGTGCTTCGCCGGACCGAATCTGATCCCGTTGCGCGGCAACGCTTCGGCGCTGCGGTCGTTCGCCGACCGGGCCCTGCGCCGCCAGCGCACCTGCTCCTCGCTCGTCGGGCCCGCGCCGCAGGTGCTCGGGCTGTGGGACGAGCTGTCTTCGGAATGGGGACCGGCCCGCGAGGTGCGCGGCGACCAGCCGCTGATGGCGCTCGAAGGCGACCCGCTGGTGCCCGCCGATCCGCAGGTCCGCACCGTCCGCCCGCACGAACTCGACCGCTACCTGCCCGCGGCGGTGGCGATGTTCATCGAGGAGGTCGGCGTCGACCCGCGCGCGGGCGACGGCGGCGCCAGTTACCGCGCCCGGGTGAGCGAGCTGATCTCCACCGGCCGCGCGTTCGCCCGGTTCGAGGACGGCGAGGTCGTGTTCAAGGCCGAGATCGGCGCGATGTCCGCGCGGGTCGGCCAGATCCAGGGCGTGTGGGTGCACCCGGACCGGCGCGGCGGCGGCCTGGGCACCGCAGGCACTGCCGCGGTGGTGAATCGTCTGGTCCACGGCCTCGGCCGGACCGCGAGCCTCTACGTGAACGGGTTCAACGCGCCCGCGCTGGCGGCGTACCGGCGGATCGGGTTCCAGCAGGTCGGGCAGTACGCGACCGTGCTGTTCTGAGCTGGCTGCGCCGCGATCGGGTGAGGTCGTAGGCTGGGGACATGTCCGTTCGCGCCCCGTTGAAGCCCGGCGTCCAGACGCCGCGCCGTGCCGTCCCCGCCGACATCGCCCGCCCCGAGTACGTGGACCGGCCGGCGCCGAAACGGGACACCGGCAACGGAGTGCGCACGCCCGAGGTCATCGAGGCGATGCGGGTCGCGTCGAAGATCGCCGCACAGGCGCTCGAAGAGGGCGGCAAGGCGGTCAAGCCGGGCGCGACCACCGACGACGTCGACAAGGTGGTGCACGAGTTCCTGCTGGACCACCGCGCGTACCCGTCGACGCTCGGCTACCGCGGCTTCCCGAAGTCGTGCTGCACCTCGCTGAACGAGGTGATCTGCCACGGCATCCCGGACTCGACCGTGATCGAGGACGGCGACATCTGCAACATCGACGTGACGGCCTTCATCGGCGGCGTGCACGGTGACACCAACGCGACGTTCCTCGCCGGCGACGTCTCCGAAGAGGTGCGGCTCCTGGTCGAGCGCACCCGAGAGGCGACCGCCCGCGCGATCAAGGCGGTCCGCCCCGGCCGTCAGCTCAACGTGATCGGCCGCGTGATCGAGGCGTACGCGAAGCGCTTCGGCTACGGCGTGGTTCGCGACTTCACCGGCCACGGCGTCGGCCCGGCGTTCCACACCGCCCCGACGGTGCTGCACTACGAGGAGCCCTCGGTGCAGACGCTGATCGAGGAGGGCATGACCTTCACGATCGAGCCGATGATCACGCTGGGCACCATCGAGTACGACGTGTGGAGCGACGACTGGACGGTCACCACGAAGGACAAGAAGTGGACGGCCCAGTTCGAGCACACCCTCGTGGTGACGGCTGACGGCGCGGAGATCCTGACGCTTCCGTAAGGCTTCTCCGGCGGGGAAATTCGATAGGCGGCGCGTGCTGGCCGAGGCAGAATTCGGTCGTCGAACGCATGACGGCGGAGGCATTGCTCCGCCGTCACAACCCGGCCTGGCTTGCCGTGGTCGCCGCCGCTTTGCCGACGCCGACCCGAACCACGCTGACCGGATCACTACCGCGGTGGACGACGCCGCGGTGGTGAGTGGAAGGCACTGAAAAGGGACGCTGACGAGCGAATGCAGCGCGGTGCGAAGCTCTTGATCGACGCGCTCACCTCATTCACCCCGCTCCTCAGCCCACCGCGGAACGACTGATCACAAGTCCTCCGCCCGCGCGATCAGCACGTCCAAGAATCCCGCAGCTTCGGCAGCCGACCGATCCGCGTCGCGGGCCTCGATCGCGTCCACCAGTTCCCGGTGCCGGATCATCTCCGCGTGTTCCGGATTGTCCGAAGTGGACGCCACGCTCGCCGTGATCGCCTCCATCAGGCCGCGGTACAGCTCCAGCAGCAGCCCGTTGTGCCCGCACCGGACGACGACCTGGTGGAATTCCGCGTCGCTGCGGGCGAAATCGTCGAGGCGGCCTTCGTCCCAGTCGGTGTCGCGGCGGTTGAGCAGGACGCGCAGCTCGGCCACGTCTTCGTCGGTACGCGCGGTCGCGGCCAGCCGAGCGCCCTCGACCTCCAGCAACCGGCGCACGTGCAGCACCTCGCGCAATTCCGTGCCGCACAGCCGGCGGATCGCGCCGGACACCTCGCTCGTCGCGCGCACGTACGTGCCGTCGCCCTGGCGGACCTCCAGGATCCCGGTGTGCGCCAGCGCGCGCACGGCCTCACGGACCGTGTTGCGCCCGACGCCCAGCTGCGCGGACAGCTCCGGCTCGGTCGGGATCCGGTGCCCGATCGGCCATTCTCCTGCGGTGACCGCCTCGCGCAGCTGCTCGATGACCTGGTCGACGAGTCCGGCGCGGCGGGTGGTGGCCAACGGCACAGCCTGATCCCTTCATCCAATCATCCTACGTATGCGATAGTAGCGCACATGTCCGCCGATTCCCGAGACTCAGCAGCCGTGTCCACCGCCACCTATTCCGACCGGCTCGAGCTCGAGCTGGAAGGCAGCCTCGAGGAAGAGGTGCCCGCGGGCCGTCGGCCGGGCGTGGTGGCCGGCGGCGTGCTGCTGGCGGTCGCGGTGGTGCTGACGGCGATGAACCTGCGGCCGGCGATCACGAGCGTCGGCCCGCTGCTCGCGGAAATGCGCGGAAGCCTCGGCGCGTCCGCGGTGTGGGCGAGCATCCTCACGACCCTGCCCGGCCTGTGCTTCGCCGGGGCCGGCCTGGCTGCGCCCGTGCTGTCGCGCCGCCTGGGCATCGGCCCGGCGATCGGCCTCGCGCTGGCGGTGTTGACCGCGGGCCTGGTGGTGCGGGTGCTCGACGGACCGTACGTCGTGCTCGGCGGCACGCTCATCGCCACCGCCGGAATCGCGCTGGTCAACGTGCTGATCCCAGTGGTCATCAAGGATTCGTTCCCGGCTCGCGTCGGGCTCATGACCGGCGTCTACACCGCGGCCCTGCAGGGCGGCGGCGCGGCGGGTTCCGCGCTGAGCCCGCCGCTGGAATCGGCTCTCGGCGGCTGGCGTGCCGCGCTCGGCGCGTGGGGCGTGCTGTCGGCGATCGCTTTGGTGGCTTGGCTGATCGCTTCGCGCGGCGCCGGTCGTCCGCCGCGTCCGGCCGCCGGCACCGCTCCCGCCCGGTCGCTGATGCGCAGCCCGCTCGCGTGGATCGTCACGATCTTCTTCGGCCTGCAGTCGTTCATCGCCTACGTCGTGATGGGCTGGCTGCCGCAGGTCTTCATCGACGCGGGCGTCAGCAAGGCCGACGCCGGTCTGCTGCTCGGCCTGATCTCGGTGATCGCGGTGCCGATCAGCCTGGTGATCCCGCCGATCGCGGCGCGGCAGAAGAGCCAGAGCCCGTGGATCGTCGGAATGGGCGTCTTCGGCGCGGCCGGGATGCTCGGTCTGGTGATCGCACCGGGGTTCTCGCCGCTGCTGTGGAGCATCCTGCTCGGCATCGGGATGAGCGTGTTCTCGTTGGCGCTGACGGTGATCGCCCTGCGAGCCCGCAGCGGTGCCGAGACCGCGCGGCTGTCGGGAATGGCGCAGGGCTTCGGATACCTGCTGGCGGCGGTCGGCCCGTTCGTGTTCGGCTTGCTGCACGATGCGACGGGTAGCTGGACGGTGTCGTTGATCGTGCTGCTCGTGGTGATGGTGACGCAGATGATCTTCGGCGCACTGTCTGGGCGGCGTCGCTTCGTCTGATCCAACCGAAGAACGGGCGGCCGGTAATCCACCGGCCGCCCGTTCTTTTGGTCCCTGGCTCCGACGGGGTCTGCCCACTGTGGACACTCCCGCCGGACAGCCGCCTAACTCGCTAGCGCCGCGTCTTCCAGCACCGGCCCGGGAAGCTGGCCCGTGCGCCGGACGTCGTCGAGCGCGGCCACCGCGACCGCGAGGCATTCCGCGGCCCGTTCGGACGGCATCGCCCGAAGCTCCTCCAGCAACGTCAGCGTCGCGGCCGTCGTCCCGAGCTCCGCCCGCCGCGCGGCGAACATCAGCTCGAGATCCGTGACTTCGCTCCAGCGAGCGGCCAAATCTTTCGCGGCCACAACGAATCCCCCGGCGATCATGTCGGTCATGTCAGTCCCCGCACCTCCGCGAGAACACTAACAACGCGACATCCTTGTTACCCGATTCGGGAATCGCCTCCCCGCGAGATCAACTCTGGGTATCCCCGGGGTCAGTCGAGCGGCAGGTTCAGCAGCGCGTTCTCCACCAGTTCCGGCATCGCCGGGTGGATCCAGTACTGCCCGCGCGCCATCGACCGCGCGTCGAGGCCGAAGCTCATCGCCTGGATCAGCGGCTGGATCACCGTCGACGCCTGCGGGCCGATGATGTGCGCGCCCAGCAGCTGCCCGGTCGCCGGATCGGCGAGCAGCTTCGCGAAACCGGTGGTGTCCTCCATCGCCCAGCCGTAGGCGATGCCAGCGTAGTCCTGCTTCGAGACCACAAAGGACAGTCCGCGCTCGGCCGCCTGCTCCTCGGTCAGCCCGACCGACGCGACCTGCGGCGAAGTGAACACCGCGTGCGGCACGAAGCGGTGGTCGGCCTTGATCCGGTCGTCCGGGTGCGCCAGATTGTGTTGCACCACCCGGGCTTCGTGGTTCGCGACGTGCTTCAGCTCCAGCGGCGACGAGATGTCCCCGAGCGCGTAGATGCCTTCGACGGACGTCTGCTGGTAGTCGTCCACCACGACGTGCCCGCGCGCGGTGGTGGCGACGCCGGTGGCGCCCACGTCGAGCAGGTCCGAGTTCGGCTTGCGGCCGGTGGCGACCAGGATCAGGTCGGCCTCGACGGTCTCCGCTCCCTGCGGGCCTTCGAGATCCAGCGCGACGCCGTTGTCCGTGCGGCGCGCGCGAACCGTCTTGCGGTCCAGCCGGACGTCGAACCGTTGCGAAGCCAGTTCGGTGAACCGGGCGCTGACGTCCGCGTCCTCCTGCCGCAGCAGGGCGCCGGAGCGGTTCACCATCGTGACCGCGACGCCGAACGACGCGAAAACGTGCGCGAATTCCGCCGCGATGTAGCCGCCGCCGAGGATGACGATCCGCTCCGGCAGCGCGTCGAGCCGCATGATCGTGTCGGAGGTGTAGTAGCCGGTTTCGGCCAGCCCCGGCACGTCCGGGATCACCGGCCGCCCGCCCGCGGCGAGCACGAACCGGTCCGCGGTGACGACCTCGTCGGTGCGGCCGTCGGCGAAGCTGACGCGCAGCTCCTTCATGCCGGTGAACCGGCCCTCGCCGCGGTAGACGTCGACGTTGCGGTTGTCTTCGTGGTTCTCGCGGTACTGTGCGCCGCCCTCGGCGATCGGGTCGATCCGGCCGAAGATCCGGTCCCGGATGTCCGGCCAGCGCACCGCGGTGAGCTCCTCGTCCACGCCGAAGCGCGAGCTGCCCGCGGGCGTCGCGGCGACGTCGGCGGCGTAGACGAACATCTTCGTCGGGATGCAGCCGACGTTCAGGCAGGTCCCGCCGAACACGCCCTTCTCGACGATGGCCGTCCGGAGGTCGGCGAACTCCGGCCCGAGGATCGAGTTTCCCGATCCGGTCCCGATGATCACCAGGTCGTAGTGCGGCACGGCGGTCCTTCCCGAAAGCGGTCTGCTGCCAGCCTAGTCAACCCCGGCGCCCCGCCCCGGTGTTCCCGGATCACTCGCCGTTGGCTGTGAAATGCATCCGGTCGACCGGCGACTTCCACGCCCCGCCCCACTGCCAGCCCGCTCCGGCGAACGCGCGCACGATCGGCCCGTCGGCGGTGACCATCCCCGGCCGCACGTTCGCGCGGTCCAGGTAGGCGGACGCCAGCTCCGGGACGACGAGGTCGTCCTTGGTGTAGGGGTTGCAGAACGGATTGACGTCCACCGCGAGCCCGTACGCGTGCGCGGACCAGTTCTTCTGCCCGCGCATCGGACGGCAGACGAACGCGCTGGTGTTGTTGCCGTCCCCGGTTGGCGGCGCGTTGAGTTCGGCGGGGGAGGTGATGCGCATTTCCTCGATGGGGAACTGCTGCGCGTACAGCTCGCTGAACGCTTTCACCACCGCCGAGGCACCGTCCTTGTTGACCAGCAGCTCGCCGGTGTGCGCGCGATGGTCGAAGCCCCAGAAGGAAAGCGTGACGTAGCGGAGGTCGGCCGACGACACCGGGCACGCGGCCTGCCAGGTGCTGCGCTTGAGCACGGTGTCGGGGACGTCGGCGATCTTCGCGGTGTACGTCGTGCTCGTCGGCGGCGGAAGGAAGTCCCGAGTCGGCAGCGAGCGGTTCACCAGTTCAGGTGGAGTCGGCTGGATCTCGCCGAAACCGTCCGGGCGCAGCGGCAGCGGACGAGCACCCACCTGCCAGGTGACGGCGGGCGCGCTCGTCGCTGTCCGAGTTGCCGGAAGTGTCGGACTGGCCGGTGCCGACGGCGCGCTCAACGGGCTCGGCGGGGGAGCCGCCGGGGTGCTCGTGGCACATCCGGCCAGCAAGAAGACTGTCAGCGCGCTGGCCGTCGCGGCTGTTATCCGTCGCATGACTCCACCTAAGCGAATGCGCCCGGTGTATAGAGAGTCCACCCGTTCCAGTGACACCGTTTTGGGCTTGGCCCGTTTAGGGTAATCGCGGCCGTGTGTGCACGCGCCGGAGTCAGTTGATTCCTGAGCGCGTCCAGGCTGTGCTGTCGTAGTGCCGATGAAGGGAAAGCCCATGCCCGCGAAGTTCCGTCGTCCGGTCCTGCTCGCGGCGGGGACGCTGCTCGCCGCCGGGATCGCGGTCCCGGTCGGCTCGGCCTGGGCGTCGACGCCTTCCGACCCCGGCTCGCACGCGCAGCCGCGGATCGTCGGCGGCAGCGAAGCCTCGCTGGCCGACCATCCGTACGCGGTGTACCTCACCGACCAGAGCGGTTCGCAGTTCTGCGGCGCGGTGATCGTGAGCCCGTCCGCGGTCGCGACCGCCGCGCACTGCGCGAAAGCCCTGCCGAAGTCGTCGGTCCACGTGGTCGCGGGCCGCCAGGACAAACGCGGCGACGACGGCGTGGAACTCGGCGTCTCGCGGGTCTGGGTGAACCCGGACTACAGCGACCCGACCAAGGGCGACGACATCGCGGTCCTGACTGTGCGCGGACGGCTGCCTTACCGCGCGGCGAAGCTCGCGGGCAAGAGCGACCAGTCGCTGTACGCGGAAGGCACGCAGGCGACCGTGCTCGGCTGGGGACGGCTTTCCGAAGGGGGCGAGCGGTCGGACGTGCTGCGCAGCGCCCAGGTGCCGGTGGTCAGCGACTCCACCTGCAAGACGGCCTACGACACCTACGACCCCGCGAGCATGGTGTGCGCCGGGTATCCGCAGGGCGGCCAGGACGCGTGCCAGGGAGACTCCGGCGGCCCACTGGTCGAGGGCGACACCCTGGTCGGCATCGTGTCCTTCGGCGACGGCTGCGGAAAGCCGGGCAAGCCCGGGGTGTACACGCGGGTTTCGCAGTTCTCGGACGACATCGCGGCGCAATCCCAGGCGCGGCTTTTCGGCTGAGCTGTGTTAAGCAGGGTGGTGTGACGACTCTGCACCGCGCCGCTGGGCCCGACCTCGCCGCTGCCGACCTGTACGAGATTCTCCGGCTGCGGTCGGAGGTGTTCGTGGTGGAACAAGACTGCGTGTACGCCGACATCGACGGGCGCGATCTGCTTCCGGAGACGCAGCACCTGTGGCTGGCTTCCGACACGGAGATCCTCGCGTACCTGCGAGTGCTGGCCGAGCCTGGCGGTGGGCGGATCGGCCGCGTGGTGACGGCGAAGTCGGCGCGGGGCCAGGGGTTGGCGGCGCAGTTGATGGCTGCGGCGTTGGACGGTGCGGAGGGCGAGTTCGTGCTGGACGCGCAGACGTATGCGCAGGGGCTCTACGCGCGGTTCGGGTTTGTGGCTGAGGGTGCGGAATACCTTGAGGACGGGATTCCGCACATCACCATGCGTCGTCCGGGTTAGTCGCGAGGCCTGGGTGTCTGCCTGGTCGCGATTGGCCCGGCGCAGTAACGGTGCCGTCGAGGAGCACGTGCTGGATCCGCAGGGGCTTTATGCGCTGTTCGGGTTCGTCGCCGAGGGGTTCCCGCGCAGCACCATGGGCCGCTGCGGTCAGCCGCGGGGAGCGGTCGCCGAGATCACCTTCACCGCGCGGTCGACGTCCGCCTCCGACAGGTCCGCACGGGCGGTGAGACGCAGCCGGGAAACGCCGTCCGGCACCGCGGGCGGACGGGCGCAGCCGACCTGGATTCCTTGCTCCGCACAGGCTTCCGCCCACGCGGCAGCGGCTTGCGGCGACGGCGTCTGCACGGCGACAATCCCGGCTTCCGGCAGTTCGACCGGCACGCCAGCGTTCTTCAGCCCCATCGCCAGGTTTGCGGCGTTCTCGATGACCTTCGCCGGCAGCTCCGGTTCGGATTTGAGCACCTGCAACGCGGTCAACGCGGCGGCGGCGCTGGCCGGGGCGAGGGCGGTGTCGAAGATGAAGCTGCGCGCGGTGTCGACGAGATGCCGGATCACCCGGCGCGGACCGACGACGGCGCCGCCTTGCGCGCCAAGGGCATTGGAGAGTGTCAGCGTGGTGACGACGTCCGGCGCGGACGACAGCCCCGCAGCGTGCACCGCGCCCCGGCCGCCTTCGCCGAGGACGCCGAAGCCGTGCGCGTCGTTGACCACCAGCGCGGCACTGTGCGTACGGCAGATTTCGGCGAGTTCGCCCAGCGGCGCGAGTTCGCCGTCGGCGGAGAACACCGAATCGGTGACCACAATCGCGCGCGGTTTGCGGCGCGTGGCCAACGCGTGCTTGATCGCCGACGGGGTCGAGTGCTCGACGGCCGCGATGTCCGCGCGGGACAGCCGGCAGCCTTCGACCAGCGACGCGTGGACGTACTTGTCGGTGACGATCGCCGATTCGGCCCCGGAGAGGGCCGTCACCGCGCCGAGGTTCGCGGTGAATCCGGAGGAGAACACCAGCGCCGCTTGGGCTCCGCAGAACCGGGCGAGCTCGTGTTCGAGCTCCGCGTGGAGTTCGGTGGACCCGGTGACCAGGCGCGATCCGGTCGCCCCGGCGCCCCAGCGCAACGCGGCCGCGGCGGCTGCCCCGGCGACGCGCTTGTCCCGGGCGAGGCCGAGGTAGTCGTCGCCCGCGAGGTCGAGCACGGCGTGCTGCGCCGGACGCGGAGTCAACCGCCGGGAGAGACCGGCTTCCGCGCGCCGCTGGCCTTCGGTTTCAGTCCAGTCGAAGACGTTCTCAGGCGGCAGCGGCGGAGTGTCAGTCACCCAGGCAGTGTCGCATCCGGCCGGGTAGCGCGTTTGCCACCCCCGCCTCGGCGATGGCGGGAAGCGGGGCGGGGCAACGGAAACCAGGTTGGTTCGGCGGCTTCGGGTGTGGCTGGTTGGTGGAGCGTGGTCGGCCGGGGGTGGCGCTGTTCGGCGACGGCTGGTGCGCTGGGCGGGGCTTGCTCAGTAGCGGCCACTGCGGCTGATGGCTGGCTGGTGGAGCGTCGTTGGCCGGGCGAGGTGTTGTTCGGTGGCGACTGCGGTGCTGGGCGAGGTCCTGCTTGGTACCGGCCGCTGGATTTCGGGTGTAGCTGGTTGGTCGAGCGTGGTCCGCCTGGCGTGATGGTGTTTGGCGGCGATTGCTGTGCTGGCGCGGTCTGGCTCGGTGGTCACCGCTGTGGCTTATGGCTGGCTGGTGGAGCGTGGTCGGCCGGGCGAGGCGTTGTTCGGCGACGGCTGGTGCGCCGGTCGAGATCGTGTCCGGTTGTGACTGCTGCGGCAGGCGAGGCATTGCTTGGCAGCGACTGGCTGCGCTGGACGAGATGCTGTTCGGAGGCGGCTGTCCGGGCGAGCGTGGCGTGTTCGGCGACGGCCGCTGGGGCAAGCGCGCTGGTGTTGCGCAGCGACTGTCGCGCCGCGCGTGATGCCTTTAGGCGACGACAGCTGCGGTGGGCGAGGCCCCGTCCGGCAACGGCGGCTGAGCCGGGCGCGATCCGGGGTGCGGTGACTGGCGCGAGGCTGGCAGCGAGCCGGGCCGTTGCGGTGCGCGAACCGGCCCGGTGCCCGGAGCCTGCCGGAAACGAAGAACGGCCCCGCCGAAGCGGGGCCGTTCTCAGCGTTCAGACGTCACTCAGGCGTCGTGTCCGCGGCGCGGGCCGCGGCTCGGGCGGCCGAAGCCGCCGCCGGCGCGGGACTGCTTTCGGCTGCGGCTGTAACCGCCGCCGCCGTGGTTTTCACGGGAGCCGTAGCCGCCTTCGCGGGCGTAGCCGCCCTCGCGACCACCTTCGCGCGAGTAGCCGCCTTCGCGACCGCCCTCGCGGGCGTAGCCGCCGTCGCGCGAGCCGCGGCCCTCGTACGAGCCACGGTTGTAGCCGCCTTCGCGGGAACCACCGCGGTCGTCACGCGAGCCGTAGCCGCCACGGTCTTCTCGGGAGCCGTAGCCGCCGCGGCCGCCGTCGCGGGAGCCGCGGTAGCCGCCGCCCTCGCGCGGGCCGCGGAAGCCGCCTCGGTCGCCGCCGCCGAAGCCTCGGCCGCCGGAGCGGCGCGGGGACTCCCGGCGACGCTCCACGACCGGCTCGCCGCTCGGTTCGCGGGCGCCGGTGATGCGCGACAGGTCCTCGTCGTGGGTGCGGATCATCGTGGTCTCGGCGCGCACGCCGGCCCGGTCGGTCATCCTGCGGACGGTGCGCCGCTGGTCGTGCGTCACCAGGGTGACGACGATGCCGGACGCGCCCGCCCGGGCGGTGCGGCCCGCGCGGTGCAGGTAGTCCTTGTGGTCCGCGGCCGGGTCGACGTGCAGCACCAGCGAGATGTCGTCCACGTGGATGCCGCGCGCGGCGACGTCGGTGGCCACCAGGACCGCCGCGTGGCCTTCCTTGAAGTCGGAGAGGACGCGGTTGCGCTGGCCCTGGGTCTTGCCGCCGTGCAGGGCCACCGCGTGCACGCCGCTCTCTCGCAGCCGCTCGGTGAGCCGGTCCACGTGGTGCTTGGTGCGCACGAACATGATCGTGCGGCCCTCGCGGGCGCCGATCCGGGTGATGATGTCCTGCTTGTCGGAGTGCGACACCTGGAACAGGTGGTGGTCCATGGTGGTGACGCTCGCCGTCGACGGCGCGACCGAGTGCGTAACCGGGTCGGCCAGGTACTGCCGGACCAGCTTGTCGACGTCGCCGTCGAGCGTCGCGGAGAACAGCAGCCGCTGCCCGCCGGGAGGGGTCAGGTCCATGATCTCGCGGACCTGCGGCATGAAGCCCATGTCGGCCATCTGGTCGGCCTCGTCGAGCGCGATGAAGTTGCAGTCGCCGAGCGAGGCGGTGCCCTGGCGGACGTGGTCCGACAGCCGGCCCGGGGTGGCGATCAGCAGGTCGACGCCGCGGGCGAGCGATTCGGCCTGGCGGCCGAAGGACATGCCGCCGACCGCGGTGCGGCACCACAGGCCGAGCGACTTGGCCAGCGGGGTCAGCGAGTCGGCCACCTGCATGGCCAGCTCGCGGGTCGGGACCAGCACGAGCGCGCGGGGGCGCTTCGGGCGGGCCTTGCCGCCGTCGAGCCGGGCCAGGATGGCCAGGCCGAAGGCCAGCGTCTTGCCGGAACCGGTCTGGGCGCGGCCCAGCACGTCGCGGCCGGCCAGCGCGTCCGGGATGGTCGCGGACTGGATCGGGAACGGCGAGTCGATGCCCGCCTCGGCGAGCGCCCGCAGCAGCGGCTCGGGCAGGCCCAGCTGGGCGAAGGTCTTCACGGCGGGGGTCTCCACCGTGTCGTCGTGGAGAACGTCTCCACCGGCCGGCCGGTGCCGCGGCTTGCGCTCGGGGCGGCCCGCTCGGGAGCGGGCGGACTGGCCGGAGTCGTACGTGATCGTCACAAATGCCTCTCGGACGTGGCACGTCGCAAGGAGGCCCGGGCTGCCCGCGCGCAGGCAGGGCAAGATGGTGTGGCGATGGGCGTTCACAGGGACGGACCCGGTGCGCCGAGCCATGGCGTGGCACACCGACGGAAATTGCTTCGGATGGCCGCGAGTCCTTCTGCGGACTGTGGAGGCGACGGACACCAACTCATCCACGCCGCCGTTGCGGTCTTGACACACTGTACCTGAGAGAGAGCGGTTGCCCCGCACCCAGGTGCGCGGTTGTGGGCGGGGTCGCAGGTGTGCGCTGCGGCACATCGCGGCCCCGCCCGTCCGCTCAGCCGAGACCGGCCGCGTTTTCCAGTTCCCGCACCAGGTCATCGGTGTCGGTGACCTGTTCGGACAGTCCGCGGCCGCGGAACCAGCCGGCGAGGTTCGCGACGTCGCGGGCGAGGAATTCCCGGCCGCGCGGGTTCGCGATCACGTCGACCGCCTGGGGAAGGTCGATCACCATCAGGTGACCTTCGTGCACCAGGAGGTTGTACGCGGACAGGTCGCCGTGCGCGAGCCCTTGTCCCGCCAGGAGTTCCAGCGCGGACACGGCCTGCTCCCACAGGTCGGCCAGCTCGTCCGGTTCCGGCCGCAGTTGCGCCAGCCGCGGCGCGGCGGTGCCGTCGGATTCGCCGAGGAATTCCAGCAGGATCTCGGTGCCGTGCCGCTGCACCGGATACGGCACTGGCGCGCCGATCGTCCACAAGCGACTGAGGACGGCGAACTCCGCCACCGCCCACTGTTCGGCGATCAGGTTGCGGCCGAACGAGGTGCGCCCGGCCATGGCCCGCATCTCGCGGGACCGGCGCATCCGCCTCCCTTCGAGGTAGCCCGCGTCGCGGTGGAACAGCTTGTGCTCGTCTGAGCGGTATCGCTTGGCTGCCAGCAAAACGCCGTCTTCGCCGGGAAGATTGCGGCGCAGCAGATGGACATCCGCTTCTTTGCCGGTCTTGAGCACGCCGAGGTCGGTGTCGACCGCGGCGAGTTCGGTGACCACCCAGTCCGGCCGCGGATGCGGACCCTGGTCGGCGTCGTCCCAGTTGGTCCATCGGTCGGCGCCGTCGGGCAATTCGGTTTCGGTGTAGGCGTCTTCGCGAAGCTGGGAAAGCCGGACTCGCTCGGCTTCGGTGAGCCGTCCCCGGCGGGCCGGGGCAGGCCCGTCGTCGTAGCTGGGGCGACGGCGCATCCGGCGGTCGGTGAAGTCGGAGGCGTCGGCAAATTCGTCGAAATCGTGCTCGCGCACTGGTGGGTTCTCCTAGATCAGGGTGCCCACCGGGCGAGCGCGTGCTCTAGCCGAGGCGGGCGGGCGGAAGAGGGCAGGACAGCGCCCGGACAATCTCCACGACGCACCTCCCTTTCTTCCGGCAGCCGACGGCAACCCGCCGGACGCCGCTCACTGTGCCGCCCGCCTCGAACCCGCGCAACTCATTTATTTCGCCCCCGCCCAGCGCGCTAGTGCGGCGTCGAGGAGTTTCTGGTCGTCGCTCCCGGAACTCGCCCACACGATCACCCCGTCCGGCCGGACGAGCAGGCTCGGTTCACCCGCCGGATCGGCGACGTACGCGAGCCGGTCGGCCAAGCCGGACACCGCGAACCGGCCGTCGGCGGAGCGGTCGACGAGCACGAACCGGCCGTCGTGCGCGTGGTCGGCGAGGCGGGTGCCGGACGTCAGTTCGACGTCCCCGGCGATCGAGCCGACCGGTTCGGCGGTGTTGTCGGCAGTGCCGGACACGTCGTAGCGCTGCAGGATTCCGGACGACAGCGCGACGATCCGGTTCATCGCGGCGGGCACCCGGAGCAGTTCGCCGCCGACGATCTTGCGCAGTTGCTCGGTGCGTCCGTCTCCGCGCAGGAGCGCGACCTGAGCGCGGGTCCAGTCGAGGACGCCTGCGCCGACCGGGTGGCGTTCGGTTTCGTAGGTGTCGAGCAGTCCGGCCGGAGCCCAGCCCTGGACGGTCGCGGCGAGTTTCCAGCCGAGGTTCGCCGCGTCGCCGAGGCCGAGGTTCAGGCCCTGTCCGCCGAGCGGGGAGTGGACGTGCGCCGCGTCGCCGGCCAGGAACACGCGGCCTTGCCGGTAGCGCCGCGCCTGGCGTGCGTTGTCGGTGAACCGCGTGGCCCGGCCGCGGATTGCGGTGATGGTGACCGGCACCCCGGTGACGTCGCGGACGGCTTCCTGCAGCTCTTCGACCGACACCGGAACGTCGCGATCCTCCGGCGGCTGCCGGAACCGGCTGAGGAAGATGCGGCCGGGAACCGGGCCGTACGCGTAGACGCCGCGCGGTGTCCACGTCCAGCCGGGACGCAGGCCGCTCGCGTCTTCGAAGTCTGCGATGGCCTGGTAGCCGGTCATTTCCGGGTCGGTGCCGTCGAACTCGATGCCGAGTTGCTTCCGGATGATGCTCCGCCCGCCGTCGGCCGCGACGAGCCAGCTCGCGGTGAACTCGCCCGCGCTCGTTTCGACCGTCACGGATTCGTCGGAGGCGCGCACGCCGTGCACTTCGACGCCGCGTCTGAGGTCGACGCCGAGCCGGGCGCAGTGTTCGGCGAGCATTTGCTCGACTTCCTGCTGCGGCACGCCGAGCCCGTTCGACACCGCCCGGTGCGCGGCGAGCACGGGGTCGTTCTGATCGATCAGGTCGTTGTCGAACAGGAATCCGGCGAAGTGCCCGGCGGCCAGGAACCGCCGCCCGCCCCGTTTGGCGGCCTCGACAGTCGGGCCGAATTTGCCGACCGACGCGAGGAACCGCTGCTGCGCCGCCTCCGCCGCGGGCAGCAGGCCGCGCCGGTCGAGCAGTTCGGCGCTGGCGACGTTGACCGACCCGGCCTTGATGTTCTGGTCCGGTTCCTCCAGCCGGTCCAGCACGGTCACTCCCACCCCGCGCAGCGCGAGCTCCCCGGCGAGGAACAACCCGGTGGGTCCTGCCCCGGCGACGATCACCTCAGTCCGCTCCATGACCTTCTCCCCTTTACCCTTGTCCGACGGCTTAACCAAGTGTGCTTACTGAGTAAGCTTACCGGATAAAGGCAGCACGGGAGGGTGAACTCATGCCTAATCGCGGCGATCGGGGCGGGGCCAAGACGCGGGCGCGGATCGCCGAGGTCGCGACCGGGCTGTTCCTGGAGCGCGGGTTCGACGCGGTCACGATCGCCGACGTCGCCGCCGCGGCCGGGGTGTCCAAGGTGACGGTGTTCTCGCACTTCGAGCGCAAGGAAGACCTGCTGCTGGACCGCTTGCCGGAGGCGATCGAACTGGTGCGGTCGGCGGTCCGGGCGCGGACTGGCGGCGTGGTCGAGGCGCTTCGACAGCTCGCGCTGCGGTTGACGGAGGAGCAGCACGTGCTGTCCGGCATCGGCGGCGACGTCGGGCCGCTGATGCGGACGGTCGCGGAGTCGCCCGCATTGATCGCGCGGCTGCGGGCGTTCGGGTACGAGATGGAGTCCGAGCTGGCCGGGGAACTCGCCGCGGACGCGCGGTTTTCCGGGGACGCGGCGCTGACCGCCGCGTTGGTGGTGGCGGCTTACCGGACGGTGGCGGTGGCGACGATCCGGCGTCGGCTGGCGGGGGAGGATCTGGCTGCGCTGGCGGAATCGCACCGGGAGCGGCTGACGGAGGCGTTCGACGTGGTGGAGCGCATGGTCAGCGAGTGAAGCCTGGCCGGGTCTCGCCTCGCTAAGAGATCGGCTGCCCGGCACCAAGCCCGTCGCCGCGGGCAGTATCGGGCGAGTTGGCGGGCGGCGTCGGCTCCGGCCAGGTTGTCCCCGAATCCGACGTCGAGCGAGATGCAGATCGCCGCCGGGAAAACCGATCGCCGAGGCGACGCCGGACAGCGGGCGGCCAGCGTCGCCTCGAAGTCAGCGGTTGACGAACGCGAGGTGTGCCGCGTCGTAGCGCTCGCCCGCGAAGTTCTCCGGCGCGGCGACGGTCTCGATCGCGGCGAGGTCGTCGGCGGTCAGATCGACGGTCAGGGCCGCGAGGTTTTCCTCCAGGTACTGCTTCCGCCGCGTGCCCGGGATCGGCACGACGTCCTCGCCGCGCGCCTGCACCCAGGCCAGCGCCAGCTGTCCGGTCGTGACCTCCTTCGCGGCGGCCAGCTCCTCCAGTTTCGCCACGATCGCGAGGTTCCGGTCGAGGTTGCCGTCGGCGAAACGGGGCTGGTAGCGCCGCACGTCGTTGTCCGCCATCGTTTCGGTGGAGCGGTAGCGGCCGGTCAGGAAGCCGCGGCCGAGCGGGGAGAACGGGACGATGCCGATGCCCAGTTCGCGGCAGGTCGGCGCGATTTCGGCTTCCAGATCGCGGGTCCACAGCGACCATTCGCTCTCCAGCGCGGCGATCGGGTGCACCGCGTGCGCGCGCCGGACGGTCTGCGCGCTCGCCTCGGAAAGCCCTAGGTGCCGGACCTTTCCGGCCTGCACCAGCTCCGCCATCGCGCCGACGGTTTCCTCGATCGGCACGTCCGGGTCGACGCGGTGCAGGTAGTACAGGTCAATGTGGTCGACGCCGAGCCGCTGCAGGGAGGCTTCGCAGGCCTGGCGCACGTAGGCAGCGTCGCCGCGTACCTGGGTCGGTTCGCCGAGACGGCTCGCGATGCCGAATTTGGTGGCCAGCACTACCTCGTCGCGGCGGCCGGCGATCGCGCGGCCGATGAGTTCCTCGTTGTGGCCGGAACCGTAGAAGTCAGACGTGTCAAGGAAAGTCACGCCGAGGTCGAGTGCGTGGTGCAGCGTTTCGATCGACTGCGCGTCGTCCGTCGCGCCGTAGCCGTGGCTCATTCCCATGCAGCCCAAGCCCTGTGCGGAAACCGTCAGTCCGCCGAGGTTCCGGGTCGGGACGTCGGTCATGGTCGCTCCTTCTGCGCCGGATCTTGTCGTTGGCGACGCTAAGACCTGGAGTGCGCTCCGGGTCAAGCATTAGGCTCGCGGCGGTGGACTACGACGCGGTGATCGTCGGCGGCGGGCACAACGGGCTCGTCGCCGCTGCCTATCTGGCCCGGGCCGGACGGTCGGTGCTGGTGCTGGAACGACGTGCGGAGATCGGGGGCGCGGCGGTGTCGTTCCGCGCTTTTCCTGGTGTGGATGTTCGGCTGTCGCGGTATTCGTATCTGGTCAGCTTGCTGCCGAGGCGGATCGTGGCTGAGCTGGGGCTGGACATCCAGCTGCGGAGGCGGCGGATGTCGTCCTATACGCCGGTCGGCGACACGGGTCTCCTTGTCGACACGGGAGATGACGAGCGGACTGGGGCGTCGTTTCGTGCGGTTACTGGGTCGGCGAAGGATTATGTTGCCTGGCAACGGTTTTACGCTTCGGCGGCTCGGATGGCTGGGGTGACGTTCGATTCACTGACTGAGCCGTTGCCTGCGCGGGCTGAGCTGCGTCGGCGGATTGGCGATGACGAGGCATGGGAGACGTTTTTCGAGCGTCCGGTCGGGGAGACGCTGCGCGGGTCGTTCGAGGACGACGTCGTGCGCGGGGTTGTGCTCACTGATGCGTTGATCGGCACTTTCGCCTCCGCGGACGACGAGCAGCTTCGGCAGAACCGCTGCCTGCTCTACCACCTCATCGGCAACGGCACCGGGGACTGGGACGTTCCGGTCGGCGGAATGGGCGCGGTCACCGATGCGCTCGCGGACGCGGCCCGTCGCGCTGGAGCGAGGCTGGTCGCCGGCGCGGAGGTGCGGTCGGTGACGCCGGACGGCGAAGTTCTTTACCGCGAAGGCGATACGGAACGCGTGGTGACCGGCGGGCACGTGCTGGCGAATGTCGCGCCGCGCACGCTCGCCCGGTTGCTCGGCGAGGAGCCCGCGGAGTCGCCGGAGGGGGCCCAGTTGAAGGTGAACATGGTGCTGCGGCGGTTGCCCCGGTTGCGTGACGCGGCAGTCGATCCGCGTGCCGCGTTCGGCGGGACCTTCCACGTCAACGAATCGTTCGCCCAGCTGGAAACTGCTCATCGGGAGGCCGCGGCAGGCCGGGTCCCGACGGTGCCGCCGTGCGAGATCTACTGCCATTCGCTGACTGATCCGTCGATCCTCGGTCCGGCTGAACGAGCGGCCGGGGTGCAGACGCTGACGTTGTTCGGCCTGCACATGCCGGCCCGGCTGTTCGAAGCGGACAACGACGGTGCGCGGGCGGAGGCGTTGCACGCCACGGTGGCGTCGCTGGACAGCGTGCTCGCGGAGCCGATCTCGGACTGCCTGCTGCTCGACGGCGACGGAAACCCGTGTATCGAAGCCAAAACGCCGCTGGATCTGGAGGCGGAGCTGGGCTTGCCGCGCGGGCACATCTTCCACCGCGACCTGTCGTGGCCGTACGGCGACGACGAGACGGCGGGGACGTGGGGCGTCGAGACCCGGCACGAGCGGGTGTTGCTGTGCGGGGCGGGCGCGGTTCGCGGCGGCGGGGTGAGCGGGATTCCCGGGCACAACGCGGCGATGGCGGTGCTCGGCTGAAGATCCCGCGCGTGACTCGTGGGCGCCGGTTCAGTCGGTGAGCAGTTCCAGCGCGTGGTCGCCGGTGCGTTCTACGGTCAGGCCTGCTTTGGTGATCACCCGCACTAACTGGTCCACAGAGGACGGTTCGCTTCGCGAGGTGGCCAGTACGGCGGCCAGTTTTCCTTTATAGGCCTTGTTGAAGTGGCTCACCGTGGTGCGGTTGCCGTTGGCGTCTTCGGTGACTACTCGGACGGTGACTGCGTCCGCGCGCAGTTTGGCGAAGGCGGCGTACGTGCCGGAACGGAGGTCCACGATCAGGCCTTCGACCTCGTGCAGTACTGGTTCCAGGACCGGCTTCCACAGGCCTCGGACGGTGCCCAGCGCGGGCACTGTGTTGCCGCCCGAGAGGCGGTAGGCGGGGATGGGGTCGGTGGCCGCGACGACGCCGAACAGGGAGGACGTGACGGCCAGTCGTTGCTGTGCTTTGGCCAGGCCGGCGCGGGTGAAGCTTTTGACGTCCAGTGCGTCGTAGAGGACGCCGGTGTAGCGGCTCAGCGCGGGCATCGTCGGGGAGGTCCAGAGCTGGGCGTTGCGGGTGACCTCGTCGGCTTGGCGCGCGGAGATGCCCAGCGCGGCGAGGCTCGCGGGGACGTCGGCCGCGAGTTCGACCAGGGCGTCGGCCAGCTTGGCGCGCACCGGGTTCAACTCGGGGAACGACAGCGCGTCCAGGTCCAGCGGCGCGCCTTTGCCGCCGTCGGCCTTGGTTTCTGAAGGGGGGAGGAGCACCAGCACCCCCGGAGCGTAACCGCCGGGTAATCCAGGTGCGTTGGCCGTGTGCCGCTCCTTACTCTGGCTCGCATGGAACTCACCTGGCGCCCGCTCACGCTCGCCGACGTCGGCGAGGTCACCCGGCTCTGCGCGGTCGCGGAGGAAACCGACCGCACTGGCGAGCACTGGGACGAGGGCGACGTGCGCCAGGAACTGTCGGGTCCGTCGGTCGATCTGCCTGGAGCGAGCATCGGTGCTTGGGACGGGGCGCGGCTGGTGAGCTATGCGTTGGTCATTGCCCGCGACGCCGCTGATCCGGTGCATCAGCCGCATGTCGCAGCGCTGACTGACCCGGAGTATCGGACCGACGAGGTCGCTTCGGCGCTGACGGAGTGGCTTGTGCGCACGGCTCGGACCGTCCACGCGCGGCACTTCCCGGAAGCGAAGCTGGAACTGCACGCTGGCGCGCACGAGAACGAGCATTGGTACATCTCGCTGCTGGAGCGCGGCGGGTTCAAGCAGGAACGCACCTTCGTGGAGATGCGCGCGGACCTGGCCTCGCTGCCCCCGGCCCCGGAGCTTCCGGACGATCTTCCGCTGGTCGCCTGCGAGAAACGCTACGACGCGCTGGTGCTCGACGCGCGCAACGCCGCGTTCGCCGGGCACTGGGGCAGCACCTGGCTCTCCGCCGACGAGTGGGAACACCGGTTTCGCGGCAACAAGGACTTTCAGCCGGACCTGTCGTTTCTCCTCCTTTCCCCGGAGCGGGACCGGGTCGTGGCGTTCGTGATGTCGTCGTTCTACGAGGCGGACGCGGCGGCGACCGGAGTGCGCGAGCTGCATGTCAACTACGTCGGCACCCTGGCGGAGGCTCGCGGCCGGGGCCTGGCGTCGGCGCTGCTGGCACACACCCTCGAGGCCGGTCGCGCGGCTGGCTTCGAGAGGTCGTCGCTGTCGGTGGACGTGGACAACACCCACCGGGCGCTCGCTGTTTACGAACGGTGCGGGTATCAGGCGGCTGAGCGGAATTACGGGTACGTTTTGCCGCTCGGCTGACCGTGGTTCGGGGCAGCCTAGTGCCGACGCTGCTCGCCTTGGGTGACATGTGCGGCGCTCTGGGTAGTAATTTCCTGTCCAGTCGCCGCTTCTTGCGGGTTGCTCGGTGCGTGGCCATCCGCTGGATCTCTGCTAGCTGAGCACATGGTCGGCTGGTGGTCAGCAGTCGGCCCTTGTGGACTCCCTTCAGTGCGTGTACCTCGCAGGTGCACGACACGTCCCCTGCGTGCGCTTCTGTGCAGCGCCCTTTGCGCTTTCGCCGGTCTGCGGGCTGGATCCTGCAGGCTGTGTGCCTGGTCTGTCATACAGTGAGTTTTTGGTCCGAAAGCAGGGGGGCTAGGGAATGCGGAGGTACTGCGACTGTCCATACATGCGGGAGAAAAGGGCTACTGGACGCCGACTGCGTCGAGCACTTTTCATCGCCATTGGCGGGTATCTATCCGGAATGGCCGTACTTGCACTTATACGTGCTCTCGGTTACCTGTCTGGTGACCTGGTCGCTCTAATCAGTCTCGGGCTTCTCGTCGCAGCCGGCTTGGTTTGGCTTGAACTAGCTCAGGAGCGCCGCCCTCCGCTGCACTGGCGCACTCTGAGTCCCAGTGACGGCTTCTCAGGGGCGGCGTTTCCGCTGTTCTGTGCCTACAGTTGGCACGACACCTTCGTCAACGCCCTCAACGGTTGGGCGTTGACGATCACTGTGGTCGCAGCGACGCTGGTGTTCTGCTTCGTCGCTCTGGAGTTCGTCCTTAGAGTGCCCCAACGAGTGATCGACTACCGGCAGGTGCTGTTTGGCCCGATGACCGAGAAGCATCGCCGATTCGACTATTACGCACGACGCCATGAACTCTTCTGCTTGGCTGGCGAAGACCAGGCGCGGAAGGCGAGAATCCGCAGGCGGGCGCTACGAGCCGCGAAACGGCGCAAGGCAGCGCGAGAAAAGGTGTGGCTGAGCAAGTTCGACCAGAACGTTCTCGTGCCATATACGGATACGTCGATGTGGCTCGCGGCGTATACGATCAGCGCGAGTGTGTTCGCCCTCCTCGTTCAACATGCGCAGCCAGGACCGCTGACAGCGCAGCTGCTCTTTGTTCCGATGGCGCTGATCCCGCCGTTCTCATATGTCTGGCGGCGGGTAACCGCCTCCGCGCGGGCGGTCTAACGTCGCTCAGCCACCCTCACTCAATCCTCAATGCGCCCCCTTCGCGGACACACAAAACACATTCCCCTCCGGATCCTCCAGCACCGTCCACTCCAGCCCGGGCACCTGATGCCGCCCCAGCTCCACCGCACCAAGCCCGACCAGTCGCCGGACCTCGGCCTCCCGGTCGTCCGCGCCGAAGTCCACGTGCACTCGGTTCTTCCCGCTCCGCGGCTCCGGCACCCGCTGCAACCCCAGCCGAGGCCCGCCCGCCGCAGGACCCTCCAGCATCACGAACTCGCCGTAGTCCGCCGCCACCGAAACGCCCAGTGCCGCTGTCCAGAACTCCGCCAGGCGCTGCGGCTCGGCGCAGTCGACGGTGATCATGCCCATCTCCAAACCCATGCCCGCACGCTAACCGCGACCACCGACAAAAACGGCACTCGCCGATAACCCGCATGCGTCGAGGCCCGGGGGTTGACTACTCTGTGCGAAACGTCTAAGGCCCGCTCAGCGCAGGGAGTTCCCAGTGATCACCAGGATGTCGTCGTTGTTCCTCCGCACGCTGCGCGAGGATCCGGCGGACGCCGAAGTGCCCAGCCACCGGCTGCTGGTGCGCGCCGGCTACGTCCGCCGGGTCGCCCCGGGTGGTTACTCGTGGCTGCCGCTCGGCCTGCGGGTGCTGCGCCGGGTCGAGGAGACCGTGCGCGAGGAGATGAACGCGATCGGCGCGCAGGAGATCCAGTTCCCCGCGCTGCTGCCCCGCGAACCGTACGAGGCCACCAACCGCTGGACCGAGTACGGCGACAACCTCTTCCGCCTCAAGGACCGCAAGGGGGCCGACTACCTCCTCGGCCCGACCCACGAGGAGCTGTTCGCGCTCACCGTGAAGGGGGAGTACAGCTCCTACAAGGACTTCCCGGTCACGCTGTACCAAATCCAGACCAAGTACCGCGACGAGGCGCGCCCCCGCGCGGGCGTCCTGCGCGGCCGCGAGTTCGTCATGAAGGACTCCTACTCCTTCGACCTCGACGACGAAGGCCTCGAGCGTTCCTACCAGGCCCACCGCGACGCCTACATCAAGCTGTTCGACCGCCTCGGCCTCGAGTACGTCATCGTGGCCGCCACGTCCGGCGCGATGGGCGGCTCGGCGTCCGAGGAGTTCCTCGCGGTCGCGGAGAACGGCGAGGACACCTTCGTCCGCAGCACCGAATCCGGCTACGCGGCGAACGTCGAGGCCGTGGTCACGCCCGTGCCCGCCGCCCGGCCGCTCGAAGGCCTGCCCGAGGCGCAGATCCACCACACCCCGGACACGCCGACCATCGAGACCCTCGTCGCGTTCTTCAACGCCGCCGGGCTCGGCCGCGAGTTCACTGCCGCGGACACGCTGAAGAACGTCCTGGTCAAGACGCGCCAGCCGGGCGCGAAGGAGTGGGAGCTGCTCGGCATCGGCGTCCCGGGCGACCGCGAGGTGGACTTCAAGCGTCTCGAAGCGGCGCTCGAGCCCGCCGAGGTGGAGCTGCTCGAGGAAGCCGACTTCGCGAAGAACCCGTTCCTCGTCAAGGGGTACATCGGCCCGAAGGGGCTGCAGGAGAACGGCGTCCGCTACCTCGTCGACCCGCGCGTGGTCGAAGGCACCGCCTGGCTGACCGGCGCCGACAAGCGCGACCACCACGTGCTCGACCTGGTCGTCGGCCGCGACTTCACGCCGGACGGCACCATCGAGGCCGCCGAGGTCCGCGAGGGCGACGCGTCGCCGGACGGACAGGGCACGCTCGTCGCCGCGCGCGGCATCGAGATCGGGCACATCTTCCAGCTCGGCCGCAAGTACACCGACGCCTTCGAGGTCGACGCGCTCGGCCCGGACTCCAAGCCGGTCCGGATCACTATGGGCTCCTACGGCGTCGGCGTCTCCCGCCTGGTCGGTGTGCTCGCCGAGCAGAACCACGACGAGCAGGGCCTGGTGTGGCCGCGCGAGGTCTCGCCGTTCGACGTGCACGTGGTCATCGCGGGCAAGGACGAGACGGTGCGCGAGGGCGCGGAGAAGATCGCCGCCGAACTCGACGCCGCCGGTCTCGAAATCATCCTCGACGACCGCAAGGCCACCCCGGGCGTGAAGTTCGCCGACGCGGAACTGGTCGGCGTCCCGACGATCCTCGTCGTCGGCCGCGGCCTCGCGAACGGCCTGGTCGAGGTCAAGGACCGGCGCACCGGCGAACGCGAGGAAATCGCCGTCGACTCGGTCGTCGACCACCTCGCGAAGCTCGTCCGCGGCTGAAGCCCGTGGGCTGGTTCGGACGCAAACGGCGCGACGACGGCGGGTACCAGGACAACGCCGCGCTGAGCGGCTTCGGCGGGTACGAGCCGTCCGACGCGCCGAAGTTCCCGAGCGCCGGGTACGAGAAAACAGCGCCGAAGCCGTCCGAACCAGCCCCGCAGCCGCAGGGGACTCCGCCGCCTGAAGAGGGCGCGGATCCCCTGCGGCAAAGCCTCACCCCGGCGCAGCTCCGGCGATCCACGCCCCGCAAAACCAATCTCCGGCTGGTGAAGGCGGTCCCGATCCTCATCATGATCGGGATATTCGGCTACAACATCTTCTCCACGAAGAGCCACCATTCCGCCAGCACGGACGACACTCCGCGCGCCCCGCGCACCTACCAGCCGGACCCCAAGGTGGTCGTGCCGCCGGTGGTCGCGGGATGGCAGTCAGTGCCGGGCAAAGACGGCAGCTACGCGTACGACGTGCCGCCGTCTTGGGAACCGGCGCCGACCACGCTGCACGGCTGGGACCCGGTCGCCGGATCGCCCGGGATCAACCTGACCACCAGTGCGTTCCTCGGCAAGGGCAGCTGCAAGGAAGACCCGGTCGGCCAGGTCGGCGGCGCGGGGTTCACCACCGAGAAGACCAGCGACGCCGCCGAAGCCGCCCGCAAGGCGGTCACCGACCTGGGCATCAGCGCGTACACCGGCGAAGGCGCTCCGGCCGCGAAGGTGACGCCTGGCGCGCCGGAGAAGACCGAGGTCAAGATCGAGAACGAAAGCCGCGAGGGCACACTCGTGGTCGCCGAGGTGGCCCCGAGCAACGCGCCGTGCCAGCCGCAGAGCGTGCTTGTCGGAGCACTCGCGCTCAAAGCCGGCGACAGGTCGGCCGTGCTGGTCGCGTACTCCGAACAAGGCCGCCCGGGCTCCGCGTCCCGAGACGACCTCGTCCGGATCCTGCACAGTTACCGCGGCGTCCCGGCCGCGGACCGGTCCACGACCACGCCGCCGCCGACCACGCGCTGACGCCGCAGCGCCAGCTTCGCGAAGTCCATCAGCCCGGCGTTCGGCAGATACGCGCGGCCCAGGGCGATCCCGATCCGCGGCAGATCGGCCTCGTCGCGGTAAGCGAGGTACAACGGCTCGTGCCGCGGCTGGAACTTCGCCTTGAACGCGTGCAGGGAACGGAATCCGTAGTACGGCTCCATCATCGAACCCAGCGCGTCCAGCATCCGGTCGACCATCTGCCGCGGCGTGCTGTCGTTGCTGCGGACCAGCGGCGCGCCCGAGAGCGACACGAACTTCGCGCCCTCCTCGCGGAACGCCAGGCAGGTCGAGGCGATCAGGAATTCCATCACCGGCCGGAATCCGCCCGCGCGGCGGCGCATCACGTCGAGCGTCCAGCCGCCGACTTCGCCGTCGCCGGTGTGCACCGGCAGCCACGACGTCACGCCGTGCACCGTGCCGTCCGCGTCGACCGCGAGGCCGACCCGCGTCGCCGGGTCCATCGCCTGGTCCACGCCGCCGAGCGTGAAGCCCATCTCCGGAAGGCCCTTGTCGCAGATCCATTCCTCGGACAGCGCCCGCACCTGTTCGCGGATCGACCACGGCTGTTCGGCCAGTCGCACCAGCCGGAACTCGATGCCGTCCTTCTTGGCGCGGTTCAGCGCGGTCCGCACGTCCTGCCAGGCCTTGCCGCGGAATTCGAGGTTTTCCAAGTCCACCAACGTGTCCTCGGCGACCTGGACGTGCTGCCAGCCGAGTTTCGTGGTCTGCGCGACGGTCCCGGCGGTCGCCGAGAACACGCACGGCACAAGCCCGGTGTTCTCGCACATCGCGGAGAACTCCCGCAGCGTGCGGTCGCTCGTCCCGTCTGGTGCGACCGGGTCGCCGAGTGCCACCGCGACGCCGGCGTGCCGCTGGTACGCCAGGTACGACGTGCCGTCGGAGGCGACGAAGTAGGTGTTCTGCGGCCAGGTCGTCATCCATGAGATGGTGCTGCCGCCGTTGCGGCCCAGCAGAAGCCGCGCGAAGGCCGGGTCCGGTCCGCCGCGGAAGATCTTGCGCCGCCTGCGCCGCGAGGGAACGCGGAACGCGCGCCGGGCCGAGATCAGCAACACCAGCTCGACTGTCCACAAGAGATTGTCCACGATGAACAGCGGCGGGCTGCTGAGGTCGTAGTCCTCGCGGATCAGTTGCGTGATCGCGACGAGCCCGGCGAGCACCGCCATCTGCGACGCGGCGAGCACGCACAGCGCGATCGCGCACCGCCAGGCGAACCGCGAACCGCGGCGCAGCCCGTTGAGGATCGGCACCGCGACGATGCACAGCGGGAGAAGTTCGTTGCCGGACAACGAGATCGAGTCCGACGAGCCGAACGGGCCGTCGCCCGGGACCAGCCACATCACCACTTCGGCGACGACCAGCAGCACCAACCCGGCGGACGCGAGCAGCCGCCATTCGCGCAGCGACGGCTTGTTGGCGTTGCGTGCGGCGGGCCCGGCGAGCCGTCGGCCCAGCGGCAGCGCGAGAACGAGCGCGAAGAAGTGCACGAGGTCGGCGAGGGTGCCGACATAAACGATCGCTACTCCGGCGTACACGCAAAGCCCGGCTCGCAGCCGCAGCCGCCACGGCGTGCGCAGGGTGGCGCTGGTGATGGCGATCGCGGCGAGCGCGCCGCCGGAGAAGCCGACGTCGAGCGTGCCGGAGATCCGGTCGGCCCAGGCCCAGCCGGAATTGCGGGAAAGTTCGAGGAATTGCACCGCGACGATCGTCGACACCAATTGCCCGCCGATGGTCACCGCCATCGCTCGCCGGGTGCCCAGGTGCCATTCGGCGAACCCGGCCATCAGCGCGAAACTTCCCGCCATCGGCAGGTAGAACCACGGGCGCAGGGCGTAGAACGGCCCGGTGAACAGCGTCCACCAGCGGCCGTGTTCGAGCGACGGGAGGCCGTAGGCGTAGTAGTGGAAAGCGTGCTGGTGCTCGGCGGCGTGCCAGAGCGAGCCGGTCGCGACCCCCACGATCATGATCGCGAGCACGACGGTCGTCGTGAACGGGATCCGGTTCCACAGCACCGCTAGCCGTCCGCGTGCCTCTCCGGCCACGAGGCCGGTTCCCCCCTGTGCGATCGTCATGGGGAAAGTTTGGCGCGGCGATCTTAAGCGGTCATCGCCCGTCGGACCTACTTCTCCCCCTAAGGGACTGCTACCCCAGGGGGACCCGACCCTGGCCCCAAGACTGACCTTCGTCGAAGGTCAACGCGCTGACCAGGGAAAACAGGTTGGCATTCGGCTCAGGCGAGGCTTATCCGACTCGGAACAGGGGTTGACAGGGATGTCGCCCGAACGAGTGATCCAGGTCGCTTGTCTCAGGGCAGTCCGAGCACCGCGGCGCGGACCGCGGACAGATCGGCGAGGTCCGGCAAAACCCGGTGTGCGCCCGCTTCGGCCAGTTGCCCGGCGGAAAACCGGCCAGTGGCAACGCCGATCGCCACCGCGCCGTATTCGAGCGCCGCATCGATGTCGTTCGGAGTATCCCCGAGAATCACCACGGTTTCCGCGGGAAATTCCTTGCCGTGCTTCGCTTCCGCGGCTTTGACGGCGTGCGGGACGAGATCCGCGCGGCGCGGCGAAAGCGAACCGTAGCCGCCGATCTCCAGATCGAGATGCTCGTCGAGACCGAGCGCGGCGAGTTTGTGCCGCGAGATCTCCGGCAGGTTTCCGGTGACGAGACTCTGCACGACGCCGTCGGTCTTGGCGAGATCGGCGAGCACGGCCGCCGCGCCGTCGAGCGCCCGGCCTTCCTCGGGAAGCGTTTCCCGGGCGCGTTCGACGGCAGCGATCAACTCCCGCCACATCCGCTGGATGGTGTCCTCGTCCGGTTCGATCCCGTGCATGCTCAGGACGTCGGCGGTGATCGCGCGCTCGGTCCGGCCGCCGAAATCCGGGTGCGTGCGGAACTGCGCCCCGGTCGCCGCCGCCAGCGCCGAGCCGTACCAGCCGACCCCGAGCCCGGTGTAGTCGACGAGCGTGTGGTCGATGTCCCAGAGCACCAGCCGGTGCGCGCGAATGGCTGTCACGTCCGCGATGCTACGGCGGGATCAGCCGGTGAGGTAGCTGAAGCGGACCCGGCGGACGGGGTTGTCGACGTTGGTGTCCACCAGGCACACCGACTGCCAGGTGCCGAGCAGCAGCACGCCGCCGAGCACCGGCACGGTCGCGTACGGCGGGAGGAACGCGGGAAGCACGTGGTCGCGGCCGTGTCCGCCGGTGCCGTGCTGGTGGCGCCAGCGATTGTCCCGGGGGAGCAGGTCGTCGAGCGCGGCGAGGAGGTCGTCGTCGCTGCCCGCGCCGGTTTCCAGCACCGCGAGCCCGGCCGTCGCGTGCGGCACCCACACGTGCAGCAGGCCGTCGGTGGCATCGGCGTCGCGCAGGAACCTCTCGGCCTCCCGGGTCAGGTTGTGCACGACGGCGGTGTTTCCGGTGTGCACCTCGATCTCGGTGGAGTACATACCGTCAGGGTAGGCGTCAGGAATCGAGATAGCGGAGCACGGCGAGGACGCGCCGGTTGTGCCCGTCCGACGGGGGCAGGCCCAGCTTGCCGAAAATGCTCGTCACGTACTTCTCCACCGAGCCCGCCGACAGGAACGCCTCGGCCGCGATCGCCGAGTTCGACCGGCCTTGCGCCATCAATCCGAGAATCTCGCGTTCGCGCGGGGTCAGCTCGGCGAGCGGACCGGCCTGGCCGGTGGTCGCGAACAGCTGGCGGACGACTTCCGGGTCGAGCACCGTCTCGCCCTTGGCGACGCGTTCCAGCGCGGTGAGGAAGTCCGACACCTCGGCGACGCGGTCCTTCAGCAGATAGCCGACCGCGCCCGCTTCTCCGGCGAGGAGTTGCTTGGCGTAGTTGGTTTCGACGTACTGCGAGAAGACGAGGATCGCGCAGCCTGGCCGTTCCGCGCGCAGGTCTATTGCCGCGCGCAGGCCTTCGTCCGTGTGGGTCGGCGGCATCCTTATGTCCACAATGGACACGTCGGGCTGGTGCTCGCGGACGGCGGTTCGGAGGTCGTCGGCGTTCTTCACTGCCGCTACTACCTCGTGGCCGCGCAGGCCCAGGAGTTCGGCTAGGCCCTGGCGCAGGATTGCCGAGTCCTCCGCGATCACGATCCGCACTGTTTCCCCCTCATTTCACCGAGTTTAGCGGGGCAGCGGGAGTGTTGCGGTGACTACGGTCGGGCCGCCGTTCGGGCTCGAAACGGTCAGCTCGCCGTCGGCCGGGCGGAGTCGTTCGGCGATTCCGGACAGTCCGCCGCCGGGGATGACCGCGGCGCCGCCGGGGCCGTGGTCGACGACGGTCAGCCGCAGCACGTCTTCGCGGTCTTCGACCAGGACTGTGCATCGTCCGGCACCGTGTTTGGACGCGTTGGTCATGAGTTCGGCGGCGGCGAAGTAGACGATTGTCTCCAGTGACGGGGGTGGGCGGCGGCTTAGTTCTACTGCGACGGTCGCGGAAAAGTCGGTTGAGCTGGCCAATGTGGACAGTGCGAGGCTCAAGCCTTTGTCGAGCGCTGCGGGGTGGATGCCGCGGGCCAGGTCGCGGAGTTCGATGAGGGCTTGTTTGGCGTTGCTGTGGGCGGTGTCGACGAGGGTGCGGATTTGGTCGAGGTTGACGGAGTCGGCGGCTAGTTCTTCTTTTGCCAGGCCGAGTTTCATTGCCATGGCGACTAGTTGGGCCTGGGCGCCGTCGTGGAGGTCTCGTTCGATGCGGCGGAGTTGTTCGGCTGCTTCGTCTAGGGCAGTGGCTCGCGTTTCTTCGAGGAAGCGGACTCGTTCGCGGAGGCCTGGGTCGGCTGTCAGAGTGCGGAGGAGGAGGCGGTCGACTTCGGTGAGGAGGTGCACTACGGCGGGCCAGACGGTCAGGACGGCGATGCCGAGGAGGCACCAGCCGAGGGAGCCCAGCCAGCTGAAGCTCCCGATGTTGAAGACCGGCAGGCGGTGGCCGGGCCTGGTCTCGAGGAGCCAGGTGAGCGGGTAGGTGAAGGAGGCCAGGCCGAAGAAGCCGAGCGCGCCTGCGCCGATCATGGCGAGGAGGCCGAAGGGGAGGCGGACCAGGAGGTAGGCGACGGAGCGCCAGGCTGTTCGGTCGCCTAGGCGGGCGGTTAGCCAGTTCCAGAGGCCTGGGTTGAGGTCGGTTCTTGGTGGGGGTGGGAGGGAGATTCCTAGGAGTTTTGTGGCTAGGCGGCGGTGTAGGCCGGTGAAGAGTCTTGCTCCGCGGAGGACGGCCGTGAGGATGAGGAATCCGGCGAGGACGGGGGTCAGGGCTATGCCGACGGCTGTTCCGGCCAGGAGGAGGACTACTGAGAGCAGGGGGAGGGGGCCGGTGATTGCCAGCCAGGCGGTTTCGCGGAGGGCTTGGCGCGGGGTGGCGGGCCATAGGCGGCGGAGTAGGGCTGGGTTCACCGGGTGACCTGGGGTGCCGGGGTGTGGGTGGGTGGTCACGTGGTTGAGTTTGCCGCGTTTTGGGGGTGAGGGGTACGGGGCTGGCTTGTGTGGTGGGGCGGGGGGTAGCCCTACCTCGTCGCCTGGCGGCGACATTGCGCACGGTGGTTGCGTGGGGCACCCCGAAGCTTGAGTGTGCTGACGGTCTGGGGGTGCTTGTCAAGGCGGGAAAGATGCCTTGACAAGCACCC